>NZ_LWFT01000517.1:0-36180 GCF_001635105.1 Oleiphilus sp. HI0079 | reverse complement strand
ATCGCCACAAATACGTCCTCGTGCTAAAAAAATACAAATTTGATACCAACAATAAGTAGGCAGATCGAAAACAGCTTTTTTAATAATTCTGAGTTGATCGTTTGAGCGCATTGCGCACCCAATCTCGCAAATACAACAGAGCAAACAGACACGACCGCAACCGCTGGTAAATATATATAACCCAAGCTGTATTTCGGAGTGAGCGGGGAGTCTAGATTAAAAGCGATGTTTGCGGTAGCCCCCAGCAAAGCAATAGGAAATCCACATGCCGCCGCCGTCCCTACTACTCGTCCCATAGACAAGCCTAAACGATAAAAAAAAGGCACACTTAACGTGCCTCCGCCAATACCAAATAACGAAGAGACGCTACCGATCACAAAGCCTGCAGGGAACATCAGGCGCCTGGACAGAGATTCCTGAGGCGCATATTCTTTTGATCTATCAAGGGCCATCTTCAGTGCAACGAATATAACAAATAGCCCAAGCAGAATCCTAAGCGCCCCCCCCTCTAGCTGCAAGGCAAGAAAAACACCAACAACCGAGCCTATGGTAATACCTGGTGCGACCCTAAGCAAAACCCGCCAATCAACCGCACCGAGCAGATGATGCTTTCGCGCAGAACTTAGCGAGGTAAAGACAATACAGGCAAGGGAGGAAGCAATCGCCATGTGCGTGAGGACGGATGAATCAAAGCCTTGTGCTTCAAAACAAAAAACGAATATCGGCACCATAATGATGCCTCCCCCTACGCCGAACAAACCCGCTATGAAGCCCGCAAAAGCGCCCGCTAGCAAATACGTTAGAATAATCATAATCTAGCTCGGTCTGATCGGGAAGGGTGAAGAGTCCAATTGATTATCATAACAAGTTTGGAAAGTGAAAATACGTATGTGCCTAATAATTTTTAAGTGGCAGCCATCCAGCAATGAGCCTCTCGTGTTACTGGGTAACCGCGACGAGTTTTATGATCGCCCCAGTAAGCAGGCGCATCGCTGGGATGACCAGCCTCACATACTAGCAGGCAAAGATTTGCAAGCAGGAGGTACCTGGCTTGGCCTTGGTGAAAACAAACGCATGTGTACGGTCACTAATTTTCGAGAAGTCCCCGCGCAGCTAGGCGAACGCAGCCGCGGAGAAATACCAACCGACTTTCTAAACTCAGACATGCCGGCGTCCGACTTCGCAGAGCAACTGGCCAAACAGGACGGCCTTTACTCAGGTTTTAATGCCCTTCTCTATGATGGAGAGCAGCTTGTCTACACCAGTAACCGCAGCCAGCTTTCGTGGCGCATCTTGGAACCGGGCCTTTATGGACTGAGCAATCACCTACTGGATAGCGCATGGCCAAAACTCGTGCGAGCAAAGCACCTTGTTAGCAATATACTTAACGCGAACAATCTTCCTAGCGAAGCTAGAAACGCTTCGCTTCTAACGGCAATGATGGATCAATCTAAGCCAAAAGATGAAGAGCTACCGAAAACCGGCATCGGTATTAGCGGCGAGCGCCTGCTTTCAAGCATTTTCATTCAAAGTGAGCACTACGGAACCAGAACCACATCCCTAGTAAGTATTCAGAGGGGAAACGCCTCGCTGATCGAGAGAAATTATGAAGTTTCAAAACAGATTGGACAGCCAAGCTTCCTAGATCAAGCATTGGCTATTACTTGGAAAAATTAGCGGAATTGACCTTACGCCGACCAGCCAACTCATTGGCCTGCTTCTGAATGACATGCTGAGCTAACAACTCCTGCTCAACCGCCGAAATATCCTCAAAGTTGGCTCGCACCCAATATGGCCTCTCTTTAAGCTCCGCTTTTTCATCCTCAGAAAGATCTGCGAAGAATGCGTCACGACGCTCACAACCCACAACCATTGCAACAGGATTAACAACCTCTTGGGATGGAAAAAGCTTCAAGTGCAAGCTAAGTGTTTGAGCTTTCTGCAGCTCTTTTGTGGATGGAAACGCAATACCACAGGCACTCAAATTCACCTCACAAACGTGAAACGCGTGAGACTCTTCCTGGCCATCGTCTGAAACATTCTTTTCAAAACCACTGACCAACAAATCCATCTTGTGATTGAGAAGGCCAAGCAGCGTTGCCAGAGATTCATCCTTTTTCTTCAGCGCAGAAAGGTGTTTATTAATCGCACCATTGACCTTAACGAGCCGTTGTTCCGGACTTAGAAGAGGCTTTGCACCACTACCACTATCCGCTGAGACTTCATCTGTCACGAGATGCACGCGCAAACCAACGCGATCCATGACTCTGAAGTATCGACGAAGGTGTTCCGGATTCTCTGACATGCTTACTCCAACAAACCTAAACTAAAAAATTTCTTCTGGTGCTAGTTCGAGAATTTCACGTAGCACACCCGTATCCGAGGCATCAATCGCGTCTTCACTTTCTTGAATTTCCTTACGCATTGAATCGGCGGACTTTTCTTCAAGCACCAATTCAACCCGACGGTTCCTAGCACGATTTAACGCCGTATCATTCGGCGCAAGCGGCTTACTGTCGGCAAACCCTGAAACAGAGATACGCTTTGAATCAAGCACGCCAGAGTCCATCAATCCGTGCGCGACAACCAACGCTCTCTTGGCAGATAGATCCCAATTTGAAGGAAACTCCTGCGTGTTTATCGGCACATCATCAGTGTGTCCTTCAATAGAAATGCGTCCAGACACAGAAGCGAGGACGTCGATGAGTTTATCAAGCACCGGCAAAAAATCATCTTCTAGTCTTGCAGAGCCAGAAGCAAATGACCCTTTCTCCTCAACTCGAATAACGATTTTACGCCCCTGCGTTTCGATCTCGATTATTTCATCCGAGATCTCATCCTCTAATCGCGCAGCAATCTCCAGGGCCTTATCCTCAGCTTCCTCATTCGCCTCAGTGACCGTTGAGACTAATAATTCCTGAAGCTCCAGCATACTCTTCTCGCTCTCGTTCAGCTCCTCGGCACATTGATCTCCCGCTGCCTTCTCAACTGGCTGATCACACATTAACTCAAGAGAGGTCTGATTCGGATCTGTGGTCTGCTGCATCACCGTTTTGATTGGAGTCGGCTCCGGCTTGCCCGGCGAAAACTCCAGAGCAACGACGCTGGTTCCGGTTGGAACCTGATTCAGCTCAACCTGCTTTTGCACGCCAAACGCTTCGCGCATCGAACCAGCAAGACGCTTAAACTTTAAAACATCCATTTCAGCAAAAGAAAGTAGCAAGACAAAAAAGCACATCAATAGCGACATTAAGTCAGCAAAGGTTCCCATCCATGCTGGCAACCCCGGTTTACACTCTTCGCATTCTTTTTCTTCTTCAGACATCAGAGCTTGCCGCCAACTTATTCTTCTTGGGTTTCACGGCTACCCTCAGAAAGGTAGTTGCGTAACATCATCTCAATAACACGAGGATTCTGCCCCGCCTGAATGGCCATTATCGCATCAATCGACATACTCTTTATCAAGCTCTCCTCCGCCATGCGCAGCTTCAGCTTGTCAGCGAAAGGAATCGCTACCATATTGGCAAGCATTGCTCCATATAAAGTAGTCAGCAATGCAACAGCCATTGCGGGTCCAATCGATTTCGGGTCATCCATATTCGATAACATAGCGACCAAACCAATCAAAGTCCCAATCATACCCATTGCGGGCGCGACATCACCTAGCGCCTCCCAGACCCTAGATCCAACCTTGTGGCGATCTACTGCTTGATTCTTGTCTTTTACCAATAGATTGCGAACGACGTCCGCCTCATGACCGTCGATGAGCAAACCAATTCCCCGCTTCAGGAAATCATTGGAAATCTCCTTACCCTCAAGTGCCAACAACCCACCTTTTCGAGCCTCATCCGCGAGTTCTTTTACATTCGCAATCAGCTCCTCAGGCGAGTCCAGCTTGAACATAAATGCTTTAGCAACCGTTTTCGTTGCTCCGAGAAACTGCCCGAGAGAGAATTTCATCATGCAAACAAGCAAGGAACCAACAATCACGATGAGAATAGAGGGCACATCGACGAACATGCCTAACGAGCCACCAAGCACCATTGCAAAAACAACAATGGCAAAGCCGCCTAAAAGTCCTACTAGGGTAGCGAGATCCAAACTTTCAGTCCCTCTAAAAAATCGAAGTTATCTTTAATTATTCGGCAAACCGCAAGAAAAAAGCAGGTTCAACGAAATGGAAACAGTGGTTATACTTAGCGCCAAGTTTTTTGACTTGTCGAGCGCAAACTTTACGCAAGCCATGAGTTTTCAAAGCGAGCCCTCAGCATCCAAAAGTGTAGACCTAAATGGCACATTTTCACGAGATGTTTTTAATCAGCCGCATCAAAAATGCAATAAACCGGATAAAAAGATCACTATGCCGAACCAGAACGACTCAGCACTGAATGACTTCGAAGAGTCTCTTGAGCAACTTGAGGCCATTGTTGAAAGAATGGAGAAAGGCGAGCTTTCTCTAGAACAATCGCTGGAGGCGTTCGAACAGGGCGTTAAATTAACACGTAACTGCCAACAAACTCTACGCAAAGCAGAACAACGCGTGAATGAACTTTTGGAAGAGAACGGCGAATTAAAGAAAGTACCCTTCAACTCTGAGGACGACCAGAGCCAGGCAGTATAAGACGATAAAAATGAACAAACCCGCGTTTTTCGACGTATATCGGGCTGAAATCGATACAGCTCTGTCTCGCTTTCTTGATCAAACGAGCACAAGCGATGCAAGGCTCACCAATGCTATGCGCTACAGTTTGCTGCTAGGCGGCAAACGCATTCGACCAATACTTTGTCTAGCCACCGCAAAAGCGTTAGGCACAGATTCTAACAAAGCACTGCATGCAGCCTGCTCATTGGAGTTCATCCATGCTTACTCGTTGGTTCATGACGATCTACCAGCCATGGACGATGACGCACTTCGCAGAGGACAGGCAACGTGCCATATCGCTTTTGATGAAGCAACAGCGATATTAACCGGTGATGCACTTCAAACCTCGGCCTTTCATTTGCTCACACTGGATGACTTTCAACAATCAGACTCGGTCAAGTTAGCCCTAGTAGCCGAACTCGCTCAAGCAAGTGGCGGGCGCGGAATGGTTTTGGGGCAAGCCATTGATCTCTCTGCCGTAGGCAACGCGCTCAGTTTGGAAGACTTGGAGCACATGCATCAACATAAAACAGGAAAACTGATTGAATCAGCTGTGGTGATGGGTGCTCTTTGCGGATCTGCAAATACGACCTCTGTCGACGCACTGAAAAAGTACGCGAAAGCGCTAGGCCTCGCATTTCAAGTTCAGGACGACATTCTCGATGTTACCGGTGATACCCAAACCATCGGCAAGTCCGCTGGGGCGGACGAAGCACTAAACAAGCCCACCTACGTTTCACTGCTTGGGCTTGGCGGCGCCCAAGATAAGTTAGCGAGCCTATACGCAACATGCCTCTCTTGCCTAGAAGATCTCACTGACAGCGATACCTCAGAACTTAAAGCCATAGCCCAGTATGTAATAGAGCGCGAACACTGAATCTACTTCCAGACAAAGCAAGTATAATTAGCACTGAAGACATTATACTTTCTGGTATACTGCGCCACTGATTAAACCTGATAGCGACACCGATGTACGATCTTCATACTTTTAACGAAATTCCAACTGAGCGCCCCTTCACTCCGCTGCTCGATAAGATCGATTCGCCACATCAGCTGCGCCTGTTATCTCAAGAACAATTGTTTCGACTGTGCTTTGAGCTTCGACACTTCTTACTTTTTAGCGTCGGCCAATCTGGCGGCCACTTTGGTGCAGGGTTAGGCGTTGTGGAGCTCACAGCCGCACTGCATTATGTTTTTAATACCCCGGATGACAGAATCGTTTGGGATGTCGGCCATCAGGCTTATCCCCATAAAATACTCACTGGGCGTCGCGATGACATGACGCGCATTCGCCAGCAAAATGGTCCAGCAGCGTTTCCAACTCGCAGCGAGAGCGAATACGACACCTTTGGCGTTGGTCACTCCAGTACCTCCATCAGCGCAGCTCTCGGAATGGCCCTTGCCGCGAAGCACAAAGGTGAAAAGCGCCGATCTATTGCCGTCATCGGTGACGGGGCACTTACTGCGGGAATGGCCTTTGAGGCACTCAGTCATGCCGGCGACATCGCCCCCGACCTTTTGGTCATATTGAACGACAACGACATGTCGATATCGAACAATGTTGGTGGTCTTAAAAACCATTTAGCACAAATTCTATCGAGTAAAGCTTACAATCAGGTGCGCGATGGCAGTAAACGTGTACTCAGCAACACACCCGGCCTTATGGAGTTTGCACGCAAAACTGAAGAGCACGTTAAGGGCTTAATGGCGCCGGGAACCTTATTTGAAGAGCTGGGTTTTAACTACATTGGTCCAATTGATGGCCATGACATGCCAGTGCTGCTGCAAACACTTGAAAACATGAAGCACTTGAGTGGACCACAGTTTCTTCATGTCGTCACCAAGAAAGGCCGTGGCTTTGCTCCAGCAGAATCAGATCCCATTGGCTATCATGCAATAAATAAAATCGAGGCCAGTGCAAAGCCGGCACCCCAAAGTGTGCCGACACCGATCATCAAACCAAGCTATTCAAACATTTTTGGTCAATGGATCTGCGATGCAGCAGAACTAGATGAGCGAGTCGTCGGAATCACACCAGCGATGAAAGAAGGCTCAGATCTCATTGCATTTGCGCAACGCTTTCCTGATCGCTACTACGACGTTGCAATAGCAGAACAACACGCGGTGACCCTTGCAGCCGGCATGGCTTGTGAAGGAATGAAACCAGTGGTCGCAATCTACTCTACGTTTCTTCAACGCGGCTACGACCAATTGGTACATGACGTTGCTGTTCAAAATCTAGATGTAACTTTCGCGATCGACCGAGCAGGCTTAGTTGGTGCAGACGGACCAACTCATGCGGGAGCGTTTGATCTCTCGTTCATGCGATGCATTCCTAATATGCTTATCATGGCGCCATCCGACGAAAACGAATGTCGGCAGATGCTTCACACTGCGCTTGCACACAAAGGTCCTAGCGCCGTGCGCTATCCACGAGGTAAAGGGCCGGGCGTCAAAATTGATCAGGAGCTGAACATTCTAGAAATCGGCCAATCCCGTACTGTTCGTGACGGCTCAAAAGTGGCTATTTTATCGTTTGGTGCCCTGCTACCTGCAGCGCAAGCCGCAGCTGAAAAATTTGATGCAACCGTGATCGACATGCGCTTCGTGAAACCTTTGGATACACAAGCAATTATTCAGGCTTGTGAAAGTCATGATCTGATCGTCACCTTAGAAGAAAACGCGATCGCAGGCGGTGCAGGTGCAGGCGTTGCCGAGTTTATGCACCAGAAAGGCATTGGACCCGATATTATGATACTTGGCTTGCCAGATACATTCATCGATCATGGACGACCTGAGGTCTTACTCGCCGAATGCGGGCTTGATGAAAAGGGTATATTGAGTAGCATTGAAGCTCGCCTCTCAGCTCAGAAAGGCTCGCTGATTTCACCGGTCATTCAGTCTATTTAGCCGCCGTTTCAAACGACTAAACGGGGCCTAGACGCCTAGATCATCATCCTGATGCGACTTAAGCCAGTGCCCTAGCTTGCTCGCCTTTGTCGTCAGGTAGCCATCATTGTGTGGGTTTCGCCCTACTTCTAGAGGCAAACGCTCTACGATTCTGACTCCTACCAACTCTAGCGCCTTCACCTTGCGAGGATTGTTGGTCATCAACCTTAGAGCATCGATACCCAGGTGCTGCAGCATTGGTCCACAGATAGAATAGTCTCTCATGTCCGCTGCAAATCCCAACTTCTCATTCGCTTCTACCGTATCCGCACCCTGGTCTTGAAGATGATAGGCGCGAAT
The DNA here is from genome assembly GCF_001635105.1 of Oleiphilus sp. HI0079. Taxonomy (NCBI): domain Bacteria; kingdom Pseudomonadati; phylum Pseudomonadota; class Gammaproteobacteria; order Oceanospirillales; family Oleiphilaceae; genus Oleiphilus; species Oleiphilus sp. HI0079. The sequence continues at coordinate 28,289 of NZ_LWFT01000517.1, read as the reverse complement.
TTTATTGAGCAATCCGATTCCGCGACCTTCTTGGCGCAAATACATCAAAACGCCGCGCCCCTCATTCGCGATACTTTGTAAGGCCTGCTCTAATTGAAAACCACAATCACAACGTAAGCTGAAAAGACCATCCCCTGTAAGACATTCTGAATGCGTGCGCGCAAGAACAGGCTCGCCATTACCGACATCTCCCAAGCTAAGCAGCACGTGCTCTTGGCCGGTTTCAACTTCCTCGAAGCCATGCATATCGAACACCGCGAAAGGCGTAGGAAGCTGGCAACTTTCAACAAAACGAACGCTCACAAAGTATCCTCAAAAAAAAAGGCTGCGCATTGTATCACAATCTTAGACGTGACCTGCAGCAATACAATGGCGATGACTCAGCCGCCAGTTGTATTCATGAACCGCACAATTTGGGGGGCACTTTCTAAATCAAAATGATGCTTTTCGGGCTTCAAATCCATCGCGGCGATAATGGCCTCTTTTAGCATACGTATGTCGCCCGGATGCTCTCTAACGACCTTTTTTAAATCCGCGGAGTGCTCATTCCCAAGACACAGCAGGAGCTGCCCTTCAGCGGTGACTCTGACACGATTACAATCAGCGCAAAAGTTCTCGCTATGAGGAGAAATAAAGCCAATTCGACTTTCATAAGGCCTGCCCCCCCCTTTATCCGAAATAGCGAAATAGCGCGATGGGCCATCCGTCTGCACCCCACCATTCAATGGCAACAAAGCATATCGCTCACCGATCAGTGCACGAAGCCCTGCACTACTCAAAAAAGTCTCCTTTCGCGAGTGCTCCGAGATTACACCTAATGGCATTTCCTCAATGAAACTAAGGTCTATGCCCTTACGTAAGGCATAATCAACAAGCGATAAAACTTCGCTCTCATTACGCCCATTGAGTACCACCGCATTAAGTTTGATTCGCTCAAAACCTGCATCAATTGCAGCATCAATACCCGTAAGAACTTTTTGAAGATCACCTGTGCGCGTCAATTCTCGAAACTTATCTTCATCTAAGCTATCGAGACTGACATTCAAACGCCGTACTCCGGCAGACTTCAGCTCTTGTGCGAGCGTTGAAAGCTGAGACCCATTCGTGGTCATGACAAGCTCATCAAGACCAGGTATCGCGGCAATGTCTGCACATAGCCTTGTTATTCCGCTGCGTACTAGAGGCTCTCCACCAGTAAGACGGATCTTCTGAACTCCAAGCTCAACAAAAGCCCGCGCGACTAGCTCCATCTCTTCCAGAGTAAGCACTTCGCTGCGCGGTACAAACGTCATTTCTTCATCCATGCAATAGACACAACGAAAATCACAACGATCTGTCACGGACATACGAACGTAGCTCACGCTCCGCCCAAAGCGATCCACGAGTCTGGTTTGTTGCCTACTAATCATGTCGGCCATAGGAGCTTCTGTTATCCAAACGAATCGAGCGAAGTTGCATCAACAACGCGCAAAGTCTTCTTTAATCTTTTAAGCTGTTGGCTCGTTAGCACTGCCAATTTGAGGGGCATAATAACTTCCGCTTTTTCCACCATGCTTCTCGAGCAGCCGCACACCATCAAGCACCATCGCCTTGTCAACCGCTTTACACATATCGTAAACCGTTAGACCGGCAACACTGACGGCGGTTAACGCCTCCATTTCAACGCCAGTTTGGGCATCCAGCTTACAGCGTGAAACAATTCGTAAGATGCCTTTGTCGCCTTTCTTTTCAGGTTCAAAATCAATAGTGACCGAACTAAGGTTAAGACCGTGACACAATGGAATAAGTTCCGAACACTTCTTTGCCGCCATAATGCCTGCGACACGACATACGGCAAGCACATCGCCCTTTTGGATTTGATCGCTCATAATGAGGTCAAGTGTACTTGCCTCCATTTGAACGAAGCCCTCAGCAATTGCAACACGCCCAGTCACGGCTTTATCAGAGACGTCAACCATATGCGCATTCCCTGAGGCGTTTACATGGGTAAGCTTACTAGTCATTCAACTTGTCCTCTAAAGAAGAGATCATCTTTTGCCAGGCACGAATAGCAGCAATACCTTGCGCTCCGCTATTCACAGCCGCACTCATATCGGCCTGATCTAGACCGCCAAGCGCGTAAACCGGCATACCACAGCGCGCGACCATTTTCTGGAATGCCTCAAAACCAATACCGCTCTGCTCAGGGTGCGAGGCCGTCATTTGAACCGGGGACAGCAATGCGTAGTGCATCCCTAATGACTCGGCCATCGCAAGCTCCTCTGCATTATGGCACGAAGCACCAATGAGATTTGGAAGAACAGCGACTGGATCAGCAGCCAACATGTTTAGCGAGCGAGTACTAAGATGCCACGCACAATCTTCTGGCAAATTTTTCAAAACGGATAAATCACGATTCCAGATTAACTGGCATTGCCGACCATTGTGAAACTCTTCAAGCAGTTTGTGGGCCCACTCGAGATAAGTGGCATCATCAAGCTGAGGCTGTCGAACCTGAACAAGCGAGAAACCAAAAGCCATTGCATTTCTGATATACGAAACAAAGGCCTCATACGATCCAAGCTCTGGGGTAATGAGGTATTTTCTGGGTAAGTTTACCGCTCGAATAATTGGAATGTTTGCAGCAGGAAACTCAAAGGTATGCAGCAGATCGGGAGACACCCACCGCAGAGGCTGACCTTCCCGGCCGTAGGGCTCGCCTTCATAGCGATCAACAAACCAGACATCGAGCAAAACATGCTTATCTGAATAGTCATGCCGAATCTCAATTAGAGGCTCAAGCGCTTCGGGCGTGACGACAATACCGAGCTCTTCTTCGAGTTCGCGCTTTAAAGCTTGTTGCACTGTCTCGCCGGCTTCGACCTTGCCTCCGGGAAACTCCCATAAACCGCCTTGATGCACATCACGAGCACGTTTTGTAATCAAAACTTGTGTTGATCCAGCACTATCTTTTCGAATAACAGCAACGACAACGTGGACGCGTTTCTGCAAAGACATACTTAGGATCGGTAGTCAGCGTTTATAGTGACATAGTCGTGAGACAAATCGGTCGTCCAAACGGTCTCTGAAACAGAGCCTCGGGCGAGCTCAAACCGAATCAAAATGTCTTCCTGATTGACCACCTCCTGACCCGCCTCTTCGGTGTAAGTGCTGGCCCGCCCACCCTTTGCAACCAAAAGGACATCGTTTAGAAAAATTCGTACAGCATCCAATTCAAGATGTTCGATTGGAGCGCGACCCAATGCAGCCAATATTCGCCCCCAATTTGGATCAGAAGCAAACAACGCAGTTTTCACCAAAGGCGAATGGGCTATCGTATAGGCTAAATCTAGCGCCTCTTTCTGGCTGGCGGCCTGATCAACCTGTATCGTGACAAACTTGGTTGCTCCCTCACCGTCACGCACAATGGCATGTGCAAGTGATTGATATACCTGTTTTAGTGCAGCCTTGAACCCGGCGAAATCGGTATCGGTCTCTGAAATTTCCGCTCGCTGCGCCTGCCCTGTCGCAATCAACATGCAAGCATCATTGGTAGATGTGTCTCCATCAACCGTAATTCGGTTAAAAGACTGATCAGCAAGTTCTTGAGATAGTTTATTTAGTAATTTCTGAGGAATATTTGCATCTGTCGCAACAAAGCACAGCATGGTAGCCATATTCGGCTTGATCATGCCCGCACCCTTACTGATACCATTGATCGTGATCTTTTGGCCTGCGTATTGGACTTCAACCGATGCGCCTTTTGGACGAGTGTCCGTCGTCATTATACCGCTTGCAGACTCCGCCCATCTCGACGCGGATAATGAAGCTTTTAGCTCTGGTATCGCCGCACATATTCGTTCACTGGCCAGAGGTTCACCAATAACGCCTGTTGAAAATGGTAAAACTCGCTCAGAGGACACACCAAATTGATCAGCAACAGCGGCACAGCAGTCATACGCATCATCGAACCCCTGCTGCCCTGTGCCCGCATTTGCATTGCCGGTATTAATTAACAAGTAAAACGGGGCTTGCGACTCGGATTGCTGGATCGCCTGCATATGCTCTTTGGCGATGTGGACCGGAGCAGCACAAAACGCATTTCGGGTATACACTCCTGACAGCCTAGCTCCGGCGTCAATTGAGAATAAAACTAGGTCTTTACGGTTTGCGTATCGGACCCCTGCTTCAACAACACCAATACGAACACCCTTTACTTCAGGCATATCGGGAAAGAAATCCGCACCAACCGCCATGTCTAACTCTCCGATCTAATACGTTCAGCCTAAGCCGTAACACGCCCGTGACATTGCTTATATTTCTTGCCGGAACCACAAGGGCAAGGTTCGTTTCGCCCGACTTTACGACCATCACGCGTCATCGGCTCCGACTTCGCTTCGGCACTCTCGGATGGGGCATCGTCGGTGCTTGAGTTGGCTTCGTCGTGCTGCGCTTGAGCCGCACCTAACTGGCGAGCAAGTTCCTCGCGACGCTGACGCTCAATCTCTTCAGCTTCTTCTTGCGACTGGATGCGGACGTGGCTCGTTACCTTAACAACCTCATGCTTGAGTTTACCTAACATGTCCTGAAACATTTCAAAGGCTTCGCGCTTGTATTCTTGCTTTGGATTTTTCTGTGCATAACTTCGTAAATGGATACCTTGTCTCAGGTGATCCATCGATGCGAGATGCTCTTTCCACAAAGTATCCAAAATATGCAAAAAGACTTGCTTCTCAAACGCTCGCATTGATTGTGCACCAGCAACGTCTTCTTTCTGCTGATACTCTGCGACAACAGCCGCCAGAATCTTTTCGCGCAAAGACTCTTCGTGCAGATTATCGTCTGCATCAAGCCATGCTTTTATTGGGAGTTCGACCGCAAAATCGGCCTTCAACGCCTGCTCAAGACCAGAGATATCCCACATGTCTTCAATACTTTGAGGAGGAATAAAATCACTAACGACTTCGTTTACTATCTCTTCGCGAACCGCCGCTACGATGTCACTAATATCGTCGCGCGCCATAATTTCATTGCGTTGCTCATATACGACAGTACGTTGGTCATTTGCTACATCATCGTATTCAAGCAAGGCCTTTCGGATATCAAAGTTACGCCCCTCGACCTTTCGCTGTGCCTTCTCTATCGCGTTACTCACCATCTTGTGCTCAATGGCTTCACCTTTATCCATTCCAAGCGCTTGCATGATGTTTCGTACCCGGTCAGAGGCAAATAAACGCATTAGGCTGTCTTCGAGTGACAAGAAGAACCGCGTACTACCCGGGTCGCCTTGTCGACCAGACCGCCCTCGCAACTGGTTATCTATTCGACGAGATTCGTGGCGTTCCGTACCAAGGATATGAAGACCTCCAGCCTCTTTAACCGCTTGGTTACGCTCTTGCCATGCGATTTTGATCTCCGCTACTTTTGCTTCGTTTGGATCTTTCAGCGCCTTGACTTCCGCCTCCCAATTACCGCCAAGCACGATATCTGTTCCACGCCCCGCCATGTTCGTCGCAATAGTGACTGTGCCAGGCATACCTGCCTGAGCAATGATTTGAGCTTCCTGCGCATGCTGCTTAGCATTTAGAACGCTATGCTTAATACCTGCTTTCTTGAGGAGTGCAGACAGATATTCAGAGGACTCGATACTTGCGGTACCAACAAGGACTGGGCGTTTCGCTGCAACGACCTCTTTTACCTCATCGATGATCGCTTGAAATTTTTCTTCCTGAGTAAGATAAACAAGGTCATTATGATCAATACGCGCAACTGGCTTGTTGGTTGGAATAACGACAACATCCAGACCGTAGATTTGATTAAACTCATAGGCTTCGGTATCCGCCGTTCCGGTCATACCAGCCAGCTTTTGGTAAAGGCGGAAGAAATTCTGGAACGTAGTTGATGCAAGAGTCTGACTCTCAGCCTGGATAGCTAACCCTTCTTTCGCCTCAATTGCCTGATGCAAACCCTCGCCCCAGCGACGACCCGCCATCGTTCGACCCGTGTGCTCATCTATGATAACAACCTGTTTATCCTGAATGATGTAATCTACATCTTTGTGATACAGGTGTTGCGCACGCAACGCAGACGCAGTGTGGTGAAGTAGAATCAAATTGGAAGGCGCGTAAAGGCTGTCGCCCTCTTCTAGCAAACCTTGATCAATAAATACTTGCTCGAGGTAACTCAATCCTGACTCTGTCACCTCAGCAGATTTCGCTTTCTCGTCCAGTATAAAATGACCGTCATCGACGGGCTTTCCGTCTTCACTCACTTCTGCCTGTGTCAACAAAGGAACAATTGCGCGAAGCGCTTTATATAATTTGGAGCTGTCTTGGGTCGGTCCGGAGATGACCAACGGCGTTCGCGCCTCATCGATCAAAATAGAGTCAACTTCGTCCACGATAGCGAAGTTCAACGCCCGCTGAGACTTCAGATCAGAGCTGAAAGCCATGTTGTCACGCAGATAATCAAAACCAAATTCGTTATTCGTACCATAGGTGATATCACATTGATAAGCCGCCTTCTTTTCCGCTGGCTCCTGACCTGAATGGACAACACCCACACTCAGGCCCAAGAAATTATAAAGTGGCTCCATCCATTTAGAGTCTCGCTTAGCGAGATAATCATTGACGGTTACAACATGCACGCCCTCACCGCTTAAGGCATTGAGGTAAACAGGCAACGTCGCTACCAACGTTTTACCTTCGCCCGTTCTCATCTCGGCAATTTTGCCATTGTGCAGAGCCATACCACCGATCAACTGCGTGTCAAAATGGCGCATAGACATGACGCGTTTTCCCGCTTCACGCGCGACAGCAAAAGCATCAGGTAACAGTTGATCTAGGCTCTCACCTTTCTGTAAGCGGTCTTTGAATTCTGCGGTTTTCGCTTTTAGCGCCTCATCGTCTAATGCTGCAAGCGCCTCTTCTTGAGCATTAATAAGAGCAACAACCTTGCCCATGCGTTTAAGCTCTCGCTTATTCTTGCTTCCGAAAAGCTTCGTTAGTGCGGATGAAAACATAAAGATCTACTGTGTTATTAATTCGTTTTTATGGATGAGATATTATTAGTGAGGTCTAAAGTTGGAAACTCAAGACGGCAGACTTCTCATTTACCGAATTGGACATTCTAAGTGATAAAAGTGTGCAGGCAAAGCCTCCGGGACAGGCATGCCAAGCTCGTCATGAAAAATTAAGAAAAGAGGAGGGGAAAGCGAGTGCTATCCGCGACTCGCACGATAAATAAACTTCTTAGGGTTTTCTGTTTTGCCATTTTTGAGCACTTCATAATGCACGTGCGGCCCGGTAGAACGACCTGTACTTCCCATTCTTGCAAGAACTTCACCTTTCTCAACGATATCACCGACCTTAACCAGAAGTTCTTTGCAGTGCGCGTATCGAGTCGTATACCCATCACCATGATTAACCTCGACAAGGTTGCCATAGCCATAGCGCGCGCCGGACCAAGTAACAACCCCTGCAGCAACCGAAATGATGTCACTCCCATCTTTGCCGGCAAAATCAACCCCTGCATGCCATGCTCGCTTCCCAGTAAAAGGGTCGCTGCGGTAGCCGTAGGGAGAGGACATCCATCCCCATTTTATCGGGCGGCCAGCGATAAAAGCATCATTGGCGATTTTCTCCTGATCAAACAACTGCTCCATAATGCCAAGCTGCTGCTCTCTGTCGGCAATCGTTTGAGCTAGATTTTTAAGCTCATTCTCAAAACCTTGCAGAGTAAAAGACGCACTTTCAGTTTCTTCTATGGGTCCACCAACAGATGGCTGAGATTGAAAGTCAAATTCGCCATTTTTCAGTTTCGCGACTTCGGTAAGGCGCTGGCCTAAGGCGTCGAGCCGATATATACGCGCCTGCATATCTCCCATCTTCAGAGTGAGAGCATCCAGAGTCTGCTTGCTGTCACGCTGCAATTCTCGCAATTCATGTTTTTGGTCATTGAGCGAGGAATCCCACGCCTCAATCACGACTCGATCGACCAAAGCATTTGGATCCGTTTTATAAAACTCTTTTGCGGCATAAGCGCCAAGAGCAACGAGCGCCAGAACAAAAACGAGCAACACGAAAAGTAGAATAGAAATAGCGTGCGAACCCAGCTTAATGCTGCGAGACTGTCCGTGGTGTTTGCCAACGAGAATAATGTTCATGCTTTGACTACGATTGATAATTTCATAGCTAGTAAGTATAACGCTTACAAAAGATTTAACCTAATTTGAGAAAACCGATTTCGCATGCCCCGTCAACCCCGCACAAAAAGACTTAGCGACATACTTAGTCACGAGCAAACAATTAGACGTTCTGGTGCGCTAAGGACACTTTTCTCCGGCGCAGCTTCCAGAGAATCGATCCATACCCGTTTTGAAGAATGCCTACCCGATCAACTTAAAGGGCAATTCATCGTTGCAGGTTTGCAGCAAGGCTTGTTGACGTTGCATTGCGCCTCAGCAGCGCTGGCAACGCGCTTTCGGTTTGAAGAAGACCGGATTTTAAAAGCACTTCAAATGCGAATCGGGCAATCACAGGTAGCTGCGATCAAAGTCCAAATCAGGCCCAACTCAGTTCCGAAGCCAGCCACAAAGACAGGCAAAGTTACAAAAAAGAGAGCGGCTGGGAATCAAACGATCGACGAGCGACTGGAAGGAGTATTGGAGCGACTGGGTCGCCGCTCCGATGAGAACAAAGTTACGCTGCAAGTACCGGTTTCATATAGGAGATAGGGGCAGTGCTTGCATCTTCGTAGGTTTGAACTTCCCAAGCATCGGTTTCTTTGATCAACTTGCGTAAAAGCTTGTTATTCAGATCGTGACCGGATTTAAAGCCTTTAAACTCACCAACGAGTGAGTTGCCGAGCAGATATAGATCGCCGATTGCGTCGAGTATTTTGTGCTTGACGAACTCATCATCATAACGCAAACCGTCCTCGTTAAGCACCTTGTACTCATCAACAACAATCGCATTATCAACGCTGCCACCTAAGGCAAGATTCATTGCACGTAATCTTTCTATGTCTCGCATAAAACCAAAGGTTCTTGCTCGACTTACTTCCTTCACAAAGGAGGTGCTCGAAAAATCTATACACGCGTCTTGATTACGGTTCTTGAAAACTGGGTGATCAAAGTCGATCGAGAAGCCAACCTTAAAGCCATTAAATGGCACAAAAGTAGCGGTCTTCCCATCCTCTTCAACAGTGACTTCTCGCGTGATACGAATAAATTTCTTCGCAGCATCTTGTTCCTGAATTCCGGCGGATTGAATCAGGAACACGAACGGTCCGGCACTGCCATCCATTATTGGTACTTCTTCAGAGCTCAGTTCGATACGACAATTATCGATACCGAGACCTGCCATTGCAGACAACAAATGCTCAACGGTTGCCACCTTAACGCCATTTTTAACAAGCGTGGTCGACAGCATTGTTTCACCAACATTTTCTGCACGAGCTGCGATTTCAACATTTGGCTCAAGATCGGTTCTGATAAACACAATTCCAGAATCAATCGGTGCGGGTTTTAGGGTCAAATAAACCTTTTTCCCCGAGTGTAAGCCAACGCCTGTTGCGCGTATCGTGTTCTTTAATGTGCGTTGTCTAATCATAAGTATACTTCGCCAATTGTATGTACTGATAATTGGCCACTGGCCAAAAAACAGGCGCATACTAACAGATGGTACCTAGTTTCCCAAGCAGATTGTCTAACCTGTCACTAAGCAGTCATAAACCTTTACGATACTCAGTCAGCTTGTCTGCGAAGAAAAGCTGGAATATCCAAGTAATCAACACTTGGCGTTGGTTCAACGTCCTGGCGCACTGCAGCGCTGCCCTGCGAGTCGGCTGCAACAGCTCTTCGGCGACTAATCGCTGGTCTATCTAACTTATTATAGTCCGTCTTCCCATCTACTGCTTTTGGCGTGTTATCGACAACCTTGACAGGCTTATCCATTGCGCTCGATAGTCCGGTCGCGACGACAGTCACTTTCAGCTCGTCTGTCATCTCTGGGTCTATTACCGTTCCCACAACAACCGTTGCTGAATCTGAGGCAAACTCTTCGACAATACTACCCACTTCGGAGAATTCACCGAGATTCAAATCAATGCCCGCCGTAATGTTCACTAGGATGCCGCGCGCGCCTTGCAGGTTGATATCTTCAAGCAATGGACTGCGAATTGCTGCTTCAGCTGCTTCGCGTGCACGGTTTTCACCGGTGGCTGAACCCGTACCCATCATGGCCATTCCCATTTCAGACATTACCGTCTTAACGTCAGCAAAATCCACGTTAATCATACCCGGACGGATAATCAGATCTGCGATACCCTGAACTGCGCCTTGAAGCACATCATTCGCTGCGCCAAACGCATCAAGTAGGCTTGTATTTTTACCGAGTACTGCCAGAAGTTTTTCATTTGGAATAGTAATCAACGAATCGACGTGCTCTGCCAACTCTGCAAGTCCTGACTCCGCCAGCTTCATGCGCTTACCGCCTTCAAACGGAAACGGTTTGGTAACAACGGCAACCGTAAGGATACCCATATCGCGAGCAACTTCTGCTACGATAGGTGCGCCACCAGTTCCGGTACCACCGCCCATACCAGCCGTGATGAAGACCATGTCTGCGCCTTTTAAAGATTCCGCAATTCGATCTCGGTCTTCAAGCGCAGCTTGCTTGCCGACTTCTGGGTTTGCACCCGCACCCAAGCCTTTAGTAATCGTGCTGCCCAGCTGAATGATTTGTTTAGCGTCCAGATCTTTTAGTGCCTGCGCATCTGTATTTGCACACAGAAACTCGACTCCCTCAACATCACCGGTAAGCATATGACGCACAGCATTACCGCCACCACCACCAATGCCTACTACTTTTATGACCGCGTTTTGTGAAACATTCTCTACAATCTCGAACATCACCCTATCTCCTAATTATAATTTTCAATCTGCTAGTTGTTGCTTATGCCAAATATCATTTTTGGCTTTAAAAGTTTCCTGTAAACCAGTGCTTGAGCTTGCTCATTACCCCTTCCGCCGAAGCAGCTTTTGCGCTCGGAGTTGTCCCTGACTCACGCTGGTTTAATCCATACATCAATAAGCCTACGCCCGTCGCGTACATCGGGTTATTGACGACATCTGACAATCCTGTCACTCGCTGTGGGCTAGCCAAACGAACCGGCATATGGAATATTTCCTCTGCCAGCTCTACAACGCCCTCCATCTTTGATGTGCCGCCGGTCAGTACGACTCCGGCGGCAATCAAATCTTCAAACCCACTGCGCCGCAATTCAGCTTGCACTAGGGTAAATAGTTCTTCGTACCTTGGTTCAACGACTTCAGCTAACGCCTGCCGCGATAGGTCCCTAGGGGGCCTTTCACCAACGGACGGTACTTTTATCGTGTCATCCGCACCCGCGAGCTGCGTGAGCGCACATGCATATTTAATCTTTATCTCTTCCGCGTTTTGCGTTGGAGTGCGAAGTGCCATCGCAATATCGTTGGTCACCTGATCACCTGCAATTGGAATGACCGCAGTATGGCGAATGGACCCTCCGGTAAAAATTGCCATATCCGTCGTGCCGCCGCCGATATCGACCACACAGACGCCGAGCTCTTTTTCATCATCTGTTAATACCGCATAGGACGACGCTAATTGCTCTAAAATGATGTCGTCCACGTCGAGATCGCATTGCTGGACACACTTCTCGATGTTTTGCGCCGCATTTACTGCGCAAGTCACAAGATGCACTTTTGCTTCGAGGCGCACCCCCGACATGCCAAGCGGCTCTTTTATCCCTTCTTGGCTATCGATGACATATTCTTGCGGCAAGATGTGCAAAACCTTCTGATCTGCAGGGATAGCGACTGCTTGCGCTGCGTCAATCACTCTATCAATGTCCGCTTGCACAACTTCGCGGTCCTTGACCGCAACGATACCGTGCGAATTTAAACTTTTGATATGGCTACCCGCGATGCCCGCGTAAACAGAGTGAATATTGCAGCCAGCCATCAACTCGGCTTCTTCAACAGCCCGCTGAATCGCACTCACCGTCGTTTCAATATTGACAACAACGCCTCGCTTCAACCCTCGTGACGGATGCGAACCGATACCTACGATCTCTACACTCCCATCTTCACCACGCTTACCAACGATGGCGACTACTTTGGATGTCCCGATGTCTAACCCTACGGTCAAGCTGTCATCAAATGTGCTTGCCATTTTTGTTCTCACTTTGTTGTATTTCTATTGCTGCAGCGGGTTTGAGCTATACTCGTAACCCGATGCAACTTCCATTTCTTTCCAACGGACAGCAACACCATTGGTATAACGCGCATCAATACGCTCAACCATGCGCTTCGCTTCGTCATCCAAGCTCGCAAATGTTTTTACAGAGCGCTCTAGCCGAAATGCATCTGGATCTGCTCCTAGTTCGATCATCGGACCGCCCTCCAAGCCCAGCGTCCATGCACCACGCTCGTTCAGAACCAATTGATCCGCAATCAGGCCATAAGTACTGATCGCTTGAGAAATTTGTTCGATATACATCAGCATTTCGCCACGATCTTGCTTAGACGCATCCTGAGGACCAATTAAAAGTGGGCGACTCTTTGATCGAGCGATTTTCTCAGGCTTGAATATGTCCCCTTGAGCGTTGATGTAAGCATCATGGCTCCAGTTAGCAACAGCTACCTGCTCTGTAATCTCTACCGCAACCGCATCAGGCCAACGCCGTTTAATCACCGCTGATTTAACCCAAGCTAGACCTTCTAGGGCCGATTGAATCTCTCGTAAATCGACGGATAAAAAGTTCTGGCCTATATATGGTTCTAGAACCAATGACACCGAGTTTTGCTCAAGCTCGACAAACTCACTGCTCACCTCAAACTGGGCAATGGGCTGATCAACAAACGCAAATAGCTTGTCGCTGTTAATTGCGACAATGACAATTGCAACGGCCAATGCGAACCAGAACGCATACGCCTTTGCAACACCCTGCGAAATCACAACATTCTTTGCTTCTCTTGCCGTCATTCGGGGTGCGGTTGTCCCTTTTCTTAGCGCAGCGCTGCTCATGCCAGTCCTCCCACTCGAAGTGTTTGTTTGAGAATCTCGGCTACTAGCTCAGGCATACTCATTCCATTGTGGCGTGCGGCCATGGGAATGAGACTGTGGTCTGTCATCCCCGGAATGGTATTCACCTCGAGTAACCAAAACTTCCCACCCCTGTCTCGCATAACATCGACGCGACCCCACCCTTTACAAGCAAGGGCGTCGAAAGCCTGTTTAGATAAAGACGATATCTTTTGCTCATCTTCAGGGCATAAATTGCTCGGCAACATGTACTGGGTTTCGTTTGAGCGATACTTGGCATCGTAATCGTAAAATGTCGCCGCAGCTTTTAAACCAATTACGGGCAATGTCTGCTCACCGAGAATGCCTACCGTATATTCCTCACCATCAACCCACTGCTCTAGAATGACTTCTTGGTCAAGCTCCAAAGCACTTTGTAATGCTGCGTCGAGTTGCGACTGCTCACTCACCTTTGAAACACCAATCGATGAGCCTTCTCTAGAAGGCTTAACGGCCATCGGAAAGCCAATTAATCCAACGAGTTGTGACACTAGATTGGCATCTAACTTGTCGACATATCCAAACTGAGGCGTTGGAAGCTGCTTACCCTGCCATAGAAGTTTTGTCCGCAATTTGTCCATTGCGAGGGCTGATCCCATGACGCCACTACCGGTATACGGCAAGCCAATCGACTCGAGGACACCCTGAATAACACCATCTTCTCCTCCACGCCCATGCAACGCTAGGAATACGCGATCAAAACCTTTGCCCAGCAATGCATTGATATCGCCTTGATAATCTATTTTTGTGGCGTCTAGCCCTGCCGTCAGTGCAGCCTGATAGACAGCCTCTCCGCTATTCAGCGAAACCTCTCGTTCGGCGGAACATCCACCGCATACAACGGCAATTTTGCCCAACGCTTCAATTAGTGTTCGATCGGCTTGATAGCTCATCCGCCCTCCAATTCTGAAAGGTGGTTCGCCAATTCAAGACTGAGCTGGCCAACGTTACCAGCGCCTTGCGTAACGACGATGTCGTTATCACCCACGAGGTTGACTAACACTTCTTGTAGCTCAGTCGCATCTTCAATAAAAACGGGATCGAGACCTGTTCGCTGACGGATACTTCGACAGAGACTCCTGCTGTCCGCGCCCGGGATATGCTTTTCACCGGCGGAGTACACATCCAGCATGATCAACACATCCACCTCAGACAAAACACGTACGAAATCTTCATAAAGGTCGCTCGTGCGGCTGTATCTGTGTGGCTGAAAGACCATCACCAAACGCTTTTCAGGCCATCCATCGCGAATCGCCTTGATCGTTACACCCACTTCGCTCGGATGATGTCCATAATCATCAACGAGCATCACCTGACAACCATCGAACCGATAGTCACCTTGTATCTGAAAACGACGCCCAACACCTTGAAAGCCAGACAACGCGGATCTAATCGCATCATCATTGACCCCCTCATCGGTTGCCACCGCAATTGCAGCAAGGGCATTAAGCACATTGTGCTCGCCCGGCATATGCAGCTCGACATCAAGCTCTGGACGATCTCCCGGTCGAATCACGGTAAATGACGTGGTCATTCCATGCTGCTTTACATTCTCTGCACGCACGTCGGCATCAGCGCTAAAGCCATATGTAATCACCGCTCGAGATACAGACTCGGTCAATTCAGCAACAACAGGATCATCAATGCACATCACTGCCGTGCCATAAAACGGCAGGTTATGAAGGAAGTCGATGAACGTTTGCTTCAAGCGGCCAAAATCACCGCCATACGTATGCATATGGTCTGCTTCAATATTTGTCACCACGGAAACCATTGGCGTTAGATGCAAAAATGAAGCGTCGCTCTCATCTGCTTCTGCGACCAAGTATCTCGAGCCGCCTAGCTTTGCGTTAGTGCCGGCGCTATTGAGTCGACCTCCAATGACGAACGTTGGATCCATGCCTCCATTAGCAAGTATCGACGCAATTAAACTTGTAGTTGTGGTCTTTCCATGTGTACCGGCAATTGCAATCCCATGCCGAAAGCGCATGATTTCAGCGAGCATCTCGGCTCGTGGAACAACCGGTATTCGATTCTTTCTCGCCGCTATAATCTCGGGGTTTTCTTCATTGATCGCACTCGACACCACGATCACGTTTGCTTGCTCTACGTTTGAAGCGCGATGACCGACAAAAACCACTGCACCCAATGCTTGCAGATGCTTGGTCGTCACACTTTCATTGATGTCTGAGCCGCTTATTTCGTAGCCCTGATTGAGCAAAACCTCAGCGATACCGCACATCCCGGAGCCACCAATACCAATGAAATGAATGCGCTTAATGCGACGCATCTCAGGTATCTCGATATTGGTGTTGATCATCACTTCAGACATCAGACAAACTCCAGCAGGCTTGCGCAACGCGATCTGCGGCATAAGGTTTCGCTAATTTATGCGCTGCATTTGCCAATCGAGCGATGCGCTCCGGCTTCAACAACAGCGGTTTCAGCATTTCTGTCAAAGCATCTTCTGAAAGCTCTGATTGCGGCGCCAGCCACGCTGCGCCGCCATCGACCATAACTTGCGCATTCTTCGTCTGGTGGTCATCTACCGCAAACGGATATGGAACGAGAATGGCACCGACTCCAGCAGCACAGAGCTCAGAAACAGTCAGAGCACCCGCTCTACAAATAACCAGGTCAGC
Source organism: Oleiphilus sp. HI0079 (assembly GCF_001635105.1). Taxonomy (NCBI): domain Bacteria; kingdom Pseudomonadati; phylum Pseudomonadota; class Gammaproteobacteria; order Oceanospirillales; family Oleiphilaceae; genus Oleiphilus; species Oleiphilus sp. HI0079. The sequence continues at coordinate 12,541 of NZ_LWFT01000517.1, read as the reverse complement.
CCAGCGATACGCCGCAGCCATATCGCTTATAAACTCGCAAACATCCGCTTCGACGTTCAGCGCACTGTAATCAGACAGGGTGGCATCCAGCTTTCCTTTGCCAGTTTGATGACGAACCTCTGGGCGGATATCTTTTTCAATATTCGATAAAGCCCTTGGCAGCACCTGATTTAGTTTCAGCGCCCCCAAACTGCCACCGACAATTAATATACGCACCTTTCGCTCAGCAAATGTTTGCGGCGTAACTCGATGATGATCATGCGTTAAACGAACAATTTCTTCGCGAACTGGATTTCCGACAACTTCTGTTGCTAAATCATTTCCAAAGCTATTTGGGAAGGCTTCGAACACGGCATTAGCAAGGCGTGACAACAACCGGTTTGTCATGCCAGCAACCGCATTTTGCTCGTGAATTACGAGAGGTTTTCTAAATAGTCGCGCAGCCAATCCTCCAGGGCCAGAAGCAAATCCTCCCATACCTAAAACGCACACTGGCTTCACTTTTACCAACACAACACTCGCCTGATAGAGCGCCATGAGTAACTTTATCGGCGCCAGCAATAAAGTCGTCGCGCCTTTTCCACGCAGGCCCGAAATACTTAATCCAAAGAATGGGATTCCCTCATCAGAGATAACGTTCTCCTCAAATCCCCCTTTGGACCCCAGCCAAACAACTTCTCCGCCTTTTTGTTGCAGTTTTCTCGCAGTCGCCAAAGCAGGAAAAACATGCCCACCAGTGCCTCCTGCCATGATCAGAAAGGTCCTGTTCACTTAGGCCCCTCCTGTATAGCTACTTGCGTTTCCTGATGGATGCGCAGCAAAATCGCGATGCAAGCCATACTCACTATGAGTGAGCTGCCACCATAACTTACAAGGGGTAAGGTCAGTCCTTTGGTTGGGAGCAGCCCCATGTTTACACCCAGATTGATACTGGCCTGAACGCCCAGCAAAATTGCGATTCCGTAAGCGAAATACGCATGAAACAACAGAGCATTTCGCTCAGCGACGCGTGCGATCTTGAATGCACGATAGACCAATAAAGAAAACAAAAGAACAATCGTAATCGAGCCAATCAAGCCGAATTCTTCGGCCAAAATTGCAAAAACGAAATCCGTATGTGCCTCTGGAAGATAGAACTGTTTCTGAAGACTATTACCAAGACCTACACCAGCCACATCACCCCGACCAAAGGCAATCAGTGATTGAGTGAGCTGATAGCCGGAACCAAATTGATCTGCCCATGGATCGGTATATCCTACCAACCGTTCCATCCGATACGGTTGAGACCAAATGAGAAGCATCAACACGATAATGCAGGCAACAACCAATAAACCGAATTGGTGAAGACGCGCGCCACTTAGGAAGATCATCCCCATGAACGCGGACCCGATCACCACCGTCGCTCCAAAGTCAGGCTCACTTAACAATAAAAATGCAGCCAAAGTGAGAATAATCATGGGCTTTGCAAAACCCCACCAAGATGCACGTACTTCGTCATGTCTTCGCACGAGATAGCCCGCCAAATAGGCGACTAAAAATAGTTTCGCAAGTTCTGATGGCTGAATATTGATGCTACCTAACGCAATCCATCTTGTACTCCCATTTACTGTTTTCCCCAGCCCAGGAATCAATACCAAGACCAAAAGCAACATCGAGCAGGCAAGTAGGAACCAAGCGTTCTTCTCCCACCAGGAAAGCGGTACGAAATAAGCAATCAGACCAACCGCAAGACCAAGTAAAATGAAGGTACCGTGACGAGCAAAGTAAAAGAACGGATTGTCGTTACGTACGTCCGCGATATCGACAGAAGCAGACGCAATCATGACAAGACCAATCAACAACAGCGCCATGGCGGAGGCGAGCAGGGCACGATCGATCAACATACTGGTTTGCAAACCACTAGAATTACGGATCAAAGTTTGGCTACCTCCGCTTTGAAGGCATCGCCACGATGCTCGAAGTTCCGGAACATATCAAAACTCGCGCACGCTGGAGAAAACAATACGAGATCACCCGCCGCGGCCTCTTCTTTAGCGAGCGTAACTGCTTGGTGGAGGCTGTCAGCATGGATAACAGGCAAACTACCTTCGACCGCTGCCCTGACGATATCCCGATCTGCACCAAATGCGATGACAGAACGACCAAATCGCGCCAATGGCTCTTTGAGTTCTGTTAACAATGCACCCTTCGCTTCACCACCAGCGATCAGCACAACCTTGCCGTCACCTTCTAATTGCGAGCCAAAACCAGCAATCGCCGCGGCACACGCGCCACCATTCGTGCCTTTAGAATCGTTAATATAGGTGACTCCATCAAGCTGGCGAACCCACTCGCAACGATGATCTAGGCCTTTAAAGGCTTTCAAGGCTCTAATCATCGCGTCTAAAGGCAAGCCTAATGAAGTTCCCATAGCAAGCGCCGCTAACGCATTACTGAAGTTATGCGTACCTGACATGTTTAGATCAGCTACATCAACCAAGGCCTCGAAGCCTTTCATCAACGTCGCGCCTAGCCTTTCATCGCTGTATGAAAACTTATTTAAATCAAGTCCGTTCATACCGTAATGAACAATTTTCATGTCTTGCGCACGTAATGGCTGACTTAATGGCTCGTCATCATTTACGACAACGGTTTTCGCGCCACGAAATATCCGTTGTTTGGCCTGAAGATAATCAAGCTTACTGGCGTAGCGATCCATATGGTCTTCGCTGATGTTCAACAGGCAAGCGACATCCGCATTTAACTTCTCAACGAGTTCTAGCTGGAAGCTCGATAGCTCCATTACGTAGAGATCCGCATTCTCGTCAATCAAGTCGAGTGCAGGCGTCCCCAAGTTACCGCCAACTCGGACATTTCGACCGGCCTCTTTTGCCATGTCACCAAGTAATACAGTCACCGTACTCTTGCCGTTCGAGCCTGTAATAGCCGCGATCGGCGCATTCGCATGCTCTGCAAACAGGTCGATGTCGCCTCTAATCTTCACGCCCGCCTGCGCAGCTTGAACCAAGGCAGGATGCTTCGGGTCCAAACCGGGGCTCAAGATAATTTCGTCCGCCAACACTAACGTTGATGCTTCGAGCTCGCCAAGCACCAGCTTTGTCTCAGGAAACTCCGATTTGAAGCGATCCAGATTTGGTGGAGCGTCACGCGTATCCAACATCGAAAATGGACGCCCTAACTTGGCCAAAAAACGCGCACAGGATAGCCCTGTCTCTCCGAGACCAACAACATAACTGTGCTTGTCAGATGCTATTAATGCCATGTGCGTTTTAACGTATCTTCAATGTAGCTAAACCAACCAAAACCAGAATCACGGTGACAATCCAGAAACGGACGATGACACGTGGTTCAGGCCAACCTTTTAATTCAAAATGATGATGCAGTGGCGCCATTCGAAAGATGCGGCGCCCCGTTAACTTGAATGATGCGACCTGCAAGATGACAGAAATGGTTTCCATCACGAACACGCCCCCCATAATAAATAAGACAATTTCCTGCCGAACGATGACAGCAACAATTCCCAGTGCCGCCCCTAAAGACAATGCGCCGACATCACCCATGAACACTTGTGCGGGATAGGTGTTAAACCAAAGAAAGCCAAGCCCCGCTCCAACCATCGCGCCGCAGAAAACAACAAGCTCGCCTGAGCCCGGTACGAACGGAATATGAAGATAATCGGCAAATACCGCGTTGCCGGAAACGTAAGCAAAGATTCCAAGGGCGCCCGCGACCAAAACAGTGGGCATAATCGCAAGCCCATCTAAACCGTCCGTCAAATTCACTGCATTTGAGCTACCGACCAGAACGAAATAGGTCAAGACGATAAATGCTGGCCCAAGGTCGAATACAACATCCTTGAAAATCGGAATAATAAACGCGGTCTCTTGTGGCAGTGATGCGGTCCAATAGAGTAAAAACGCGGCGACCAAGGCAGCCACCGACTGCCAAAAATACTTCCATCTCCCCGGTAAGCCTCGCGAGTTTTTCTCTACTACTTTACGGTAATCATCTACCCAGCCAATCGCTCCGAATGCGACACACACGAACAATGTTATCCAAACATAGCGGTTCCCTAAGTCTGCCCACAGCAGCGTAGCAATGCCTATGGCGACTAGTATCAAAGCCCCACCCATAGTTGGCGTGCCGGCCTTGCTTAGATGGGATTCTGGACCGTCATCGCGCACCGCTTGGCCGATTTGACGCGTACTCAAGCGATGAATCATATGAGGACCGACCCACAACGCGATGAATAAAGCGGTAATCACGCCCAAGATCCCACGCAGGGTTAGGTATTTGAAAACTGCCAAAAACCCAAAATATTCACTCAGTACGTCAGCTAACCAGTAAAGCATCAGGCACACCCTCGCTTATGCAGACTTACGACGTCTTCTAACGCAACGAAACGTGATGCTTTGAGCAGGACAGTTAGCGGGTTTTGGTTAACACCTGCCAAGGCATTTGCGATTGCTTGCTTGCTGTTAAACACTGTTGCTTTACTTCCTATTCGGCTGGCCATCTGCTCTGCAAATTGACCAATTAACCATATTTCTTCTATCTGACTCTGCGCAGCATATTCGGCAAGCTCCAGATGCAACCGCTCGGCTAGCCCCCCTAGCTCGCCCATTTCACCTAACACAGCAATCCGATAGCTTGCTTCTGCTGCAAGTACGTCGAGCCCCGCCTTCATTGATGCGGGATTTGCGTTGTAGGCATCATTAATAAGAGTGATACCTGAGGCTAAACGCTCTCGGCTCAGACGGCCGGACTCAGCTTGATACTGTGATAGACCTTCTACGACTGCGGCTAAATCGATATTCAACGACAGCGCCGCTGCGCATGCCGCCAATGCGTTCGATACGTTGTGCATTCCCGTGGCAGCAGAAGTTACCTCAACGCTCTTACTTTGATAATGCACTCGAAACGTCGTGGTCTCAGAGCCGAGAACGACATGATCAGCAAACACCATGGCCGCATCGTTCGCTACTGAGTAAGTAATCACTCGCTGACCTGAAAGGCTTTTTAACCAGAGATCGCTAGCAGGATCATCTATATTGACGATCGCAACCCCCTGCTCGCCAAGCACCTCGTAGATCTCTCCCTTGCCAAGAACAATATTCTCGTAGCCGCCAAACTCTCCGATATGTGCCGTGCCCGCATTTAAAAGAATCGAAACATCCGGCTTTACAAACTGCCCAAGGTAACGAATGTCCCCTATATGCCGTGCACCGAGCTCGACGACTGCTGCGACATGCTCTGAACTAAGCGTCATGAGCGTCAATGGCACGCCAATCTCATTATTTTGATTGGCCAAAGTAGTGCAAACTCCTCCTTGCGTGCTCAAGATGGCATACAACATGTTCCGCGTTGTTGTCTTGCCAGAACTTCCAGTAATGGCGACAACTGGCTTTCTAAAATGCTCTCGACAATACGCCCCAATGGCACCCAGAGCATACCGGGTATCATCAACAATCAGACGACTCTTTGAGACCTTACAATCCCGTTCCAATACAAATGCGGCAGCGCGATCTTCTACTTGTTCAACAAAGCCATGTCCATCGAACTTATCACCCTTCAGAGCCAGGTAGAGATCTCCATCAGCGACTTTTCTGGAATCCGTACTGACTGATTTGAACAACATATCGTCGCCAATCAATTCACCACCACAGCGCTTTTGCAGTTCAGAAAGTGGCATATCAACAATCACGACTGCTCGCCCTCTCTGGTATCGTGTGCCGAGCCCTGCCCTATTCCCAAAAGCGCTCTGCAACAGTCTGCATCGCTGAAGGCGTATTTCTGGCCGTTCACTTCTTGGTAGTTTTCGTGCCCCTTTCCTGCGACCAAAATCACATCGCCAGCTCTCCCATGCTCATAGGCATAACGAATAGCCTGCCCACGATCCTCAATCAACGCGACGGCATCGCTTGAATCAAAAGCGGACTCGATATCAGCAAGAATCAATTTCGGATCTTCGGTTCTCGGGTTATCGCTCGTGATCACCGAGAATGCTGCATAAGTGCGGGCGACCAGTCCCATTTCCTTTCTTTTACCTTTGTCGCGATCTCCACCACAGCCAAACACAGCAATTAACCGGCCATTGCACAGTGGCGAGAGCGTTTTTAGAACATTTTCGAGCGCATCCGGCGTATGGGCATAGTCAACTACCATCAGCGGTTCGCCTGGCGCGCTAAACGTCTCAAGACGCCCTGCGACGGATCGAACTAAATTGATGTTACCCAACTCCTTAGCAGAGTTTTTTCTCGCCAAGGCAACACCCAAAACACAGAGCAAGTTGTAAAGATTGAATTGCCCCAGAAGCGGGCTATTCAGCTCTACACTATCAACACCAACATTGATGACTGCTCGAGTTGTCTTTTCATAACTCACTTGCTGGACAGATATTTCTGCATCGACCTTAGTACTCACTCTGATCTTTCGAGTCTCGGGACGCACCTTTTGAAATATCTTGGATGCATAAGGGTCATCGACATTCACAACGACATAGCGCAACGACGGACAAGCAAAAAGCTGAGCCTTCGCATCCGCATAGTCGTCCATTGTTTTATGGTAATCGAGGTGATCACGACTAAGATTTGTGAAAACCGCACCACTAAAACGCACCCCTTCTACGCGACCCTGAGCAAGACCATGAGAGCTCACTTCCATCGCTACAAGCTCGGCACCAACGTCTCTCAGATGCGCTAAATAACGATGCACATCAACGACATCGGGTGTCGTGTGATTCGTTTCGATTAGCTTTTCGCCTCGAGCGCACATCCCATAGCCCAAGGTGCCAATCACCGCAGTCGACAAACCAACGGAGGCACAAAACTGGGCTACATAATTTACAACCGAGGTTTTTCCATTCGTGCCCGTCACACCAATAACTTCAAGCTCAGCGCTTGGCTTATGGAAAAAACGATGCGCTATTTCACCCACATGGCGACGAAGACCGGGAATGTACAGCTCTACAGCGTCCCCATCTTCGTGTGCATCTAGATCTTTAGCCTTATCTTTTTCATCGCAATCAATCAGTACAGCGGCAGCACCGCGCTCGATTGCATCACGCACATTCGCTTCTGCATCAGAGCTCTGCCCAGCTAGGGCGATAAACAAGTCGCCTTGCTTGACGGCTCGACTGTCCGACACCAAGCCATGTATCTGTGTATTCAACGCAGATGGAACATGCTCGATGCCCATCAATAAACTTGCTAAATCTGAGTGGTACTGGCGCGGTTTATTCATATCAGCCCCTCTTACCTTCGTCAGCCAAAGCCGATTCTTGATTTGCATGCATTAAAGGCGCTAAATCATCTGGCGCGACGTCTAGAATACGCATCGCACCGTTGATCACACGAGAAAAGACGGGAGCAGCGACTTCGCCACCATAATACTCGGCGCCCGCAGGCGCCTCGATAACGACAACGGCAGCTATCTTTGGTTTTGAGGTCGGTGCCACACCGGCAAATAGTGCCTTGTACTCATCTGAGTTATAACCATTTCGGCCAACAGTGTGCACTGTGCCGGTCTTACCGCCCACAGCATATAGTGGAACCTGCGCCCGCGTGCCGGTACCGCCCTTCTCGACAACGGCTCGCATCGATTGAACAAGATCAGCGGATATATCGCTACTTAGCACTTGGAGCGACGCATCATTTTGCTCTTTCCTAATCAAACTGAGACTGTGCTTGTGGCCGCCATTGCCTAAAATCATATACGCCTGAGCGAGTTGGAGCGCCGTAGTACTTAGGCCGTAACCGTAAGACATTGCAGCCAATTCAACAGGACGCATAGAAAAAGGATCTGGTAATTGGCCGATATTCTCTCCAGGAAAGCCGATCCCTGTTCCTTGACCCAAACCAAGCACATAGAACATATCCCAGAGCGCCTCCGGCCCTAAATCGAGCGCGATTTTGCTTGTTCCGACGTTGCTCGATTTTTTGATCACATCTAGCAGGCTAAGGCGTCCATAATTCTTATGATCACGTATTGATCGTCCACCCAAGCGCAAGTACCCAGGCGCCGTTTCGATCGGACTAGAAAGAGAGTACTTATCGGAGGCAAGCGCTGCAGCCATTGTTACCAGCTTCATGGTAGAGCCCGGCTCAAACAAATCAGTAATTGCGCGATTGCGTAAATGTGAGACGTTTAAGTTTTGCCGATTATTTGGATTGAAAGAAGGCTGATTCACCATCGCAAGCACTTCGCCACTCTCCACATCCAAGAGCACGAGTGACCCTGAACGCGCTTTATGGGTATCCACAGCCGCTTTTAGTTCCCGATAGGCCAAGTATTGCAAGCGCATATCCAGCGACAAAGAGATATCTTTGCCCGGTTTTGCGAGCTCTGTTGTGCCTAGATCTTTAATGACCTGACCAGCCCGATTCTTAACAACTCGCTTCTTCCCCTCGCTACCGTTCAACCAATCGTTGTAGGCAAGTTCGATACCTTCCTGCCCCTGCTCATCGATGTTGGCAAAGCCGACAACATGTGCAGCAACCTCTCCTGCCGGATAAAAACGCTTATACTCTCGTCGGCTGTAAATACCAGTGAAGCCCAGCTGCATGGCTTGCCGGGCTTCGTGAGGAGATGTCTTACGCTTGAGATAAACAAACTTCTTGGAAGTGTTAGACTCTAGTCGTTTCTTAAGCCACTTCTTGTTTACACTGAGCGCCGAGGCAAGTCGGGCATACTCCTTTTCATTGAGCTCTATCTCGCTAGGATTGGCGTAGATTGTTTCAACCGCTGCGCTAATGGCTAAAGGATCTCCATTTCGATCGGAGATAGTTCCGCGATGCCCAGGAATCCTTTCGTAACGAATTGAGCGCACATCGCCCTGATAGGATAAAAAGCTCTGCTCAAAAATATGTAAATGGACCGCCCTACCAAGCAAAGTCAGAATCACAAGCGTCAGCATGGCTAGCAGCGCATAGTAGCGCCACATGATCATAACTGGTTCTTGGTTTTCGTTTGACGAGTTCACGGTCGTTCCAATGCCTACCTATTTAACCAACTCGATACTGCGCACATCCGGCAGCACCATTTCTAATTCTTGAGCAGCGACACTCTCGATCTGACTCGGAGAAGTAAATGCACTCTGCTCCAACAGCAGCTGCGCCCATTCCAACTGCAACTGGTCATTTCGCTCTTGCAACAAAGCTTGCTCCGCAAACAACTCTCGCGATATGTGAGAGGAGTAGACAACGCCCAGCGCCGTTAAAACCATCACTAGCACCAATCCCAAAGAGAGAATTAGCTCGCGAACTGGGAGAATTCTCCAAATGGACTGTATCCGCCCTAATAGTGAATCGGGCAGCAACTCACGATCAAACAGCGGCTTTACACTTTCTCGAATCGCATCCGCATGCCGCACTCTTACTAAAAAACCTAGAAGCTCAATCATCACTTAACTTCTCCAGTACTCGCATCACAGCGCTGCGAGATCGAGGGTTGCGTTCTATTTCTTGCTTGGCGGGCTTCATTGCCTTACTCATCAACTTAAATCTTCGCGTTATATCACTTTCCAACACAGGAACTCCCGGTGGCGGTTCGTCACCCTTCGCCATTTTCTTCATGAACCGCTTAACCATTCGATCTTCAAGCGAGTGGAAGCTAATAACCACCAAGCGCCCGCCCACTGAGAGCGCATCACTGGCATTCTCCAAAAACAGCTCCAGATCATTCAGTTCCTGATTCACCTCAATGCGAATCGCCTGAAATGCTCTAGTGGCAGGATGCTTATGCTTCTCCCAAGAAGGGTTTGCCTCGGAAACAACATTGGCGAGACGAGCCGTTGTAGTAATTGGAGCAACACCTCGCTCTCTTATAATCGCCCCAGCAATTCGCCGCGCAAACTTCTCTTCACCGTATTCTCTTAACACCCGAATCAACTCAGGCTCTTCTACCTTTGCGACCCATTCGGCTGCGCTAAGACCTCGACTGGTATCCATCCGCATATCGAGCGGCCCATCATTCATAAAGCTAAAGCCGCGCTCTGCATCATCTAACTGAGGCGAAGACACTCCTAGGTCAACTAAAATTCCTGTCGCTCCCGGCCAAGAGCGTGCACCCACATAATTCTTCACTTCTGTAAACGAGCCGTGCTCAATAGCAAACCGACTATCCATCGCAGCCAGCTCAGTCGCAACGCGCACTGCTTCTGGGTCTTTGTCTATGGCCACTAACTGACCTTGCGCTGACAATGACTCTAGAATCAATCGAGCATGACCTCCACGCCCAAATGTCCCGTCGACGTATCGCCCGCCTGGGTCAGACACTAAAGCCTTAACGGCCTCTTCAAGTAGGACGGTGACGTGCGCCGAGTCAGTCGACATTAGAGCGACAAACCGTGAAACTCTTCAGGCAACTCATCGTCTGCTCCTGATTCATCCAACCACTCGAACCAGCGCTCCTCACTCCAAAGCTCAAATTTCTTACCTTGACCAACGAGCATGGTTTTCTTTTCTAGTCCCGCGTATTCGCGAAGCGTCGGCGGCAATAGAATCCTTCCGTTCGCATCCATCTCGAGAGGCGTTGCATAGCCAATCATCAACCGCTGTATTCTGCGCGCAGCTTTATTAAGCGAAGGGAGACTTTCTAGCTTTGGGAGCACCTCTTGCCATTGGTTCTCTGGGTAGACCAACAGGCACCGCTCTTCGGTATGAGCAGTCACGACGACGCGACCACCACAAAAAGACGACAACGATTCCCGAATTTTTGTCGGAATCGCCATACGCCCTTTGGCGTCCATGTTGATTGCGTGGCTACCTAGAAACACCCAATACCCTCAGAATTATTATAATTTGGTAAAAAATACCAAAAAAACCCACGTTTCACTACTTTTCCCCACTATAGAAACTCAATAGTGCTAAATCAAGCAAATAAACGCAGCATTTTTAAGGGCGTCGCAGCTATAACAGTAGGTTTGGGAGCGTAACCAAGCAGAGCAAGGGAGGAAAAAGAGACTAATATCTAGCATTTTCAGTAGCATAAAATACAAAGCTAGAAATTACTTTAAGTTTAATAACGTTTTATTGAGATGCGCGCCAAAAAGAGCGCAAAGAGATCTATAGAAGAAAAAGAGCTTGCCTGTAAGCCGGGTTCTGTCGAGGACAATCATTCATCTAGGCTAGCCGTCACCAACTAGCTCAAGCAACCTACCCAAATCCAGCGCGAGCCACGCCATCGGATTTCTATTTGGTCTTGCTCCGAGTGGGGTTTACCATCGCCACGAACTGTTGCCAGTCGCGCGGTGCGCTCTTACCGCACCTTTTCAACCTTACCGGCTATACAAGATAGCTTAGGCGGTACACTTTCTGCTGCACTTTCCGTAGGCTCACGCCCCCCAGGCGTTACCTGGCACTCTGCTCTATGGAGCCCGGACTTTCCTCCTCACAAAGTAAGGCGATTGCCCAGCAAGCTCTGGGCAAGTGTAACCAGATAGAAATGGATAGCAAGAATTATTAGTGAATCAGAAAAGTGGCTTGTTCTCTTCACGAAGCGAGGTAAGACGATTTGCATTTTCCGATGAGCGATCAAAAACGAAGCCAGCCCCGGGGTTTCGATCATAGTCACTGAGATCATTATTGATCGAAACCCGCTCCTCGAATGAGGTATCAAAGAACCGATCCTCTGGGATTAGCTCGCCAAGCTCATCTCGCTCAATCGTGCGCGCTAAGCGCCTCTCTTCCTCTTCATCCTCGCCTTCTAACTCGTTGAGCTCTACGACATCGTCGGGCGGCTCGCTCTCTAGCCCTCCCTCATCCAAAATGGATCCACCTGCCTGCGGCAGCTGCTCTACAAAGCCCACCTCAAAACCTGATCCAGACGACTCTCGCCGATCATCAGCCCAATCTTCAATCTGATTTAACAATACAGAGTCTAATGACTCCCCTGAAGCCGAAGAACCATTTGCACCTTCTGACAATTGATATGGCAAAGCGTCGTATCCGTCAACAACAAGACCCGCCGCAGGCGCGCCCGCTACATTAAGAAGATTTTCTGCCGACCCCGAGGCAACAGCCGAGACAGAGTCCATGGCGCCTTCAGATAAAATCTCAAAAGCGACTACAGACTGAAAAGGACAAACAGCAAAAAGAATATGCGCCGTTAAGCGAAAACAGCTCTGTTTGCTTCGGCATAACCATTCCATCGATTCACCTAGCATTATTTATTGTTGGTTAGATTCTGTTCTATTTTACAGTTTTTAACAAGTAACTAAGGCATCTAGATCACTCTATCAAAGATTGGTAAAGCAACTTTTTGTTTAGCCCATAATGGTCCGCTACGATCATCGCCGCTTTCTTGGGAGGTAACTCTCTTGAAAGCGCATTCAGCAACCTTGCCGGCTCCTCCCCTATCTCGTTCGTGACTTCTTGCCGCCAACCTTCGACAATAAGAACAAACTCCCCCTTCTGCTGGTTAGCATCCGACGCGACTAAACCTAGAACATCTTCAGATGGCCCAGACAGAAAAGTCTCGAAAGTCTTCGTAAGCTCCCTCGCGATGGTAATCTGCCGCTTCGGCAACAACTCGGCCACCACCT
>NZ_LWFT01000516.1:0-2488 GCF_001635105.1 Oleiphilus sp. HI0079 | reverse complement strand
CTACATGAGTAGTCGATATATGCAGTTATTGAACGATGATAGTACAAAGCGCGTGAGTAAAAAGCTCATGAGGCTTTCTTTGGCCGAAAGAGAGAGTGTCTGTAAGAGTGTCGCCTCAGCAGGATTATCCACGTTTACAGGCGTTCCAGATGAGTTTTTTGGATGGTTGAACGAGTTGATACAAAAGGATTCGGAATCAGATTTATGCGAGCTAGTCGTGGAGCTCGGAGCTAAAAAGATTGAAGATTTTTTAGATAATAATTAAGGGTTGATTATGAAATATCTTTTGCTTGACGCGTTAAAAGCAGGACGATATCTGGGGTCAGGTTTTATTGGCCTTCAGCGGTTTGATGGATCGGGTACTGGCAGTGATCAATGGGAATCTGTCGAGCTGTTTAGTCGACCTCCAGAGCTGGATGAAGACCATTTACTGTTTGAATTTGATACAGCGGAGCAGCCACTTGATTGTTCTCAAATCAAGAGAGTGTTCGTAGCCAGTGAGGAAGCGAAGGAAGAGCACTCAACAACGTTTTCCATGTTTTCTGATCTTTATCCATATATTGAAATAGAGGTTCTTGAGTCAGAAGTAAATGCTTTACAGCATGACCTTATTCCCTCCGATTCGATTGTTATCGCGCCACCTACGTTATCTTCTCTAGATCCGGCAAGAATGCCAGCTGGCTTGCTAGCAATATCAAGGAGTCTTGTTGATTTTTCAGATTGCTTACCAAACGGAGATTTAACACTCGATCTCTCGAATGGTTTTGGGTTAGGCGTGATGGAATACCTAAGGACGATAGTAGAGTCGGATAAGTTGGCCGCTCAGTGGAGCGCTCTAACTGAAAAGATCGTATATGGGTACTGCGAATCGGTTTCGTCAATGAGCTCTCCTATTGAATTGAGTGCAGGTTTTATCATTGAGAACATGAGAAAAGTTGTGCAGGTTGAAGATGATCGAAACGCTCGTGTATTCGATACGTATTTGGCCCATATTAGAGATATTCTGGATGGAATGCAGACGCTTAACGAAATGGTTGATGATCGAAATGACTTGACCGTTCGAAGGGCGGTTGTAATAGCAATCCTATGCGCTACAACTGATGACCTCCAAGTCATTCAGAATTCATATCGACTAAACCGAGAAATAGTGCGGATTGCGGTTTTCTTGATAGGTTTGCGCCAGAGCAACTCCTTTTTCTATGGCAGCCTCTCCAAAGAAGGGAAGGGTGTTGTAGATCAGTATTTCAAGGCTACGTCCAAAGCAATACGATCGGGTGAAGTGAAACTTGGAGTAGATACGGTTTCGAGGGCTCATAGCTATGACAGAGAGGCTTTGGTTGAATTAGAAGGCTTAAGGGTTCTGAGCGCACCGATAGCAAAATCTCCTGGTTTAAAGCAGGTTTTGGCAGCGTTGTCCTCTGGAGGATATTCTGCAAACGCCAACAAAGCAGGCGATCCGGTCGTTTCTCGAATTCTAGGCAATGGAAGCCAGATTGAAATTAGTTTGAAAATTACGCCTTCCGAAGCAAACCAAAAGCTGATTGTAGAAACAATGGATTTGGATTGTGGAGCTATCTTCAGAAAATCTAAGGTTATTTTGGATTTAGTGAATCTAGCGTCCGATTACGGATGTGCAGTTTCTTTTAATCCGAAATCTAAGACTTTAAGGCTCAAAAGAGATCAAGTTATTAAAACACTGGATGAGCCAGAACTGACCGACCACATTAAGTCGATCGAGAGTGCTGTTTTAGCTTTGAAAAAAGCACTAGGTGAATAGGTGACTCAATTGGGGAGATTGAATTGGATACAATGCCGATTAGCTAGTACCATTTTGACAAAATTAGAGTTTTTACTGACTCTCTTGAAACGATAACAGGATTCCGGAAATAATGGCGAAGGCGTTCCCAGCCTTTCATTAAATTCAATATGCAGGTTCCGGCCTCCCGCTCTGAATCAAAAACTAGCGCTTCGTTCTCCTCGCGAGAAAATTTTTATTTGTACTCCTCTTCAGGTTCGCGAAGATTAGCCACTTACAAAGTGAATATCTAGGCGTGTCTCTTTAAATGTGTGGTCAAATTTAAACGTAATAAATTCCCAAATGTTTTAACCTTTTCCCCAATCTTAGTATCCACGCGATCTATTCATCTACGTACCTAAATTAATCAATTTCCTTGATGTCTCTATCGGGGACATACTCAATTAAATCCTCAACTTTGCAATCGAAGTATTCGCAGAGTTTGCTTACGTTATCCGTTCCGGTATTTGTACCGCGATGATTGATCAGTTTCGAAATCGTCATTCGATGTATTCCGGTCGCTTCCGCAACAGCGGCAACAGTCACTCTCTCGCCATCTGAGAACTCTTTTTTAGCAATCATTTCTTTCAATTTGAATCGGATCATACACATACCAGCGATAAGTAAAACTATCTAATGATAAAAATAACTATCAAAAGATGTTGACAGGATTCATCATCCGATTTATAAATG
>NZ_LWFT01000515.1:0-10468 GCF_001635105.1 Oleiphilus sp. HI0079 | reverse complement strand
ACGCTGAGACGCTTTTGTGGACGATTTATTCTTTTATAGTAGTTATGTAAGAGTGACTTTTTTATTAAGGTGGGCATTGCCGAAGGCGAAAAATTCACCGTCTAAACCGTTGTCACTTCTGAGCTGTTTCTCAACTACAACAAACTAGAAAAACATTATACGTAAGTTATCGTAACAAACTGTGATTAATTGTCCATTTTGTCGACAGAATCTTTCCAATTATTCATCAACAGGTTGCTGGACAAGACGATCAAGTCGCGCAATCTCTTCAGCAATACTCAAATGTACCCGCTGCATCAGCTCGGTAACGTCCTCTTTCGTTAGTCCTTTGGTTTCAATTGGCGGCAAAAGACTAATTCTAACAGTACCTGATGCGCGCTCATTTAGTTTTAATCGACCAGAGTAAGTGCTTGAAACAACAGGGTATATTGGGCACTGCGCTTGAATCGCAATATGAAAAGCCCCCTTTTTGAAGGCACCAAGCCCTCGCCCAAGATTACGAGTACCTTCCGGAAACACCCAAATTGAACGCTCGTCTTCGATGATCGCGGCTCGTACCTGATCCATTGCATCAATAGACTGCTTTGCGTTAGTGCGATCGATCATGACATTACCTGCGAGCCAATACACCTGACCGAAAAATGGAATCCACTTCAGGGAACTTTTTCCGATGCTTGCGGTGCGTAATGGCACCAAGCCGCCGAGAACAAAAAGATCAAGATTTGACTGATGATTCGCGACAACAACGCTTTGACTCAAACCATTCAGTCGCTCGGGATGCTCAACAATCACCTCTAGCCCCAGAATCTTCAGCCCACCATAGCTGAAAGCGCGCGCTGCAAAGCGATTATTGTTCGGATTAAACGGCCGAAAAAGGCAAACAAGAGCACAAAAAATCGCGACGATCACAAAGTAAATGGCAAACACGGAAACGCGAAAAAAAACTAGCATATGGAGTCAACGATCTTTTAGATAACAGAGGAAAACACAGTATAGCGCGAATGGCTGCAGCTCTGTGCCATTATCGTTATTTTATATATTTAACGACTTTTCAAATGATAAGTAATGCTAATATTGATTGCGCGAACGTCATTAAACTCGTTAAAACGACGAACAGGTTCTTTTGAGTCTATGGGTATTATGAATATAAATGCACGTGTTCCTGCAGGCCTCTTACTGCTCTTGGCCCTTACGATTTTGGCAAAGCAACCCACTTTCGCCGCAAACGCGATCGAAGCTGAAAAGGTCAGCGAAGCGCTTGACCTATATTCAGAAACCGAAGAGCAATTCCAATCTGCATTACTTGAAAGCTATCAAGACGATTTATTTGAGCTGATTGATCGCGGTTTAATTCGAGTTTTAGTCACCTATAGTAAAACCCATTTTTTCTTGGATGGAGGAGCTCAACACGGCCTGACTCATGCAATGCTGCGCGAATTCGAAAGCTACTTAAATAAGCGCTATAAAAGCCGTCGCAAAGGACGCGCACTATCCGTTGTTGCCATTCCCGTTGCGCGGGACGAGATCATGGACAGACTGGCCAATGGACAAGCCGAACTTGCCATCGCTAACTTAACCATCACGCCTGATCGCAAACAAGCTGTCGATTTTTCAATACCTGTCATCAAATCTGTTAAGGAGGTCATTGTTGCAGGCCCCGGCGCACCAAAACTCACCAAACTCGAGGACATATCAGGCAAAACATTCTTTCTACGGAAAAGCAGCAGTTTCTTCGGGCACTTGCAAAAACAGAATCAAATTCTCCAAGGCAAGGGACTTGAACCCGCAATCATTATTGAGGCTGACGAGCACTTGGAAGTCGAAGATTTAATTGAGATGGCCAATGCGGATCTCATCGCATACACCATTGCAGATGACCACATTGCAACGCTTTGGAAAAAGATATTTAAAGACGTGAGAGTCTATAACGACCTATCGCTCAATACCGGCGGTAAAATTGCATGGGCTGTACGGAAGAACACACCAAATCTTATCTTCGAAGTAAATCGCTTCCTGAAACGACATCGCAGCGGAACACTCTTTGGGAATGTTGTGAAACAGCGCTATCTAGAAAACCCATACTGGGCGAAACGCGCGTTATCCGAAACAGAGAAAGTACACTTTAACAATGTGGTGACTATTTTCAGGCAGTACTCGGATTTATACAACTTTGACCACTTAATGCTGCTGGCGCAGGGCTACCAAGAATCGCAACTGGACCATAATCGTCGCAGCCCAGTAGGTGCCATTGGCATCATGCAAATCATGCCCTCTACCGGAAAAGCGATGGGCGTAGGTGATATTAAAGAGCTAGAAAATAATGTTCATGCAGGTAGCAAATACCTTAGGAAAATCATTGATCACTATTTTAACGACCCCGAAATCAGTGAAACCAACAAAGTGCTCTTTGCTTTTGCTGCATATAACGCTGGCCCAACCCGAATCCAGCGCCTCCGGCGAAAAACCGCAGCGTATGGGCTAGACCCGAACGTTTGGTTTGGCAATGTCGAACACACCGTAGCGCGCCACGTTGGTCGCGAAACCGTAACCTACGTGGCCAACATATCGAAATACTTTATTGCTTATCGACTAATCGAAGAACAATCCAACATTCGAGAAGGCATAAAAGAAAGCACTCGAGAGGCTCAATAACCTTAAAGCGACGCCCCGTCGAACACCTTAATCTCTAGCTCGAAAACATCGATGCCTTCTACGCAACCGAGATTAACGCGAAACTTACCAGGCTCCCGCTTCGTTTCATGGAAGGTATAGATGCCGCATTTTTCACAAAAAAAGTGCTCGGCCACTTCAGTGCCAAATTTATAGCTGCGCAAAGCATCCGACCCAATGTCATCAATCTTCAGTTGTTCCGAGCTCAAAGCTTGCGGCAGCATCACTGCGCCTTTGCGACGGCATATGGAGCAATTACAGCGCAGCCCCTCTTTTATTTCTGCGGTCGAAAATTCAAACTTCACTGTGCCGCAATGACAGCTGCCTTGGTAATCCACCATGATATTCTCCTAAGAGTGTTATTTGATCGCTTCCGTCAATTTAGCAAGATAGGCCGCTTTTAAGGAATCAGCGATAAAGCTACTACGAAGACTATTCTCGGCTAAGCGCGCTGCCTGAATACGCGTCATACCCAAACTCGACACGAGCGCTTCAAAATTTTCCAGCACGTAGCCACCGAAGAACGAGGGGGCATCAGCATTTACCGTTGCTACCAACCCCTTATCAAGCATCTCCAAAATCGTATGCTCGGACATATCCTCAAACACTTTTAAGCGCACATTGCTCTGAGGACAGACTGTCAAAGGAACCTGCTCGCGAACAAGACGAGCTACCAAGGCGTCATTCTCAAGACAACGTACGCCATGATCAATGCGGTCTACATTCAATAAGTTCAACGCCTCAACAATGTACTCTGGCGGGCCTTCTTCGCCAGCATGTGCAACCGCTTTTAGTCCTAGTTTACGTGCTTCACGAAATACCCGCTCAAATTTGGCCGGCGGATGCCCGACCTCAGACGAATCAAGTCCAACACCCACAATGTGCTGCAAATAGGGCTTCGCCTGTTCCAGCACGATAAAAGCGGCCTCTTCACTCAAGTGTCTTAGAAAGCACATAATGAGGGCACCCGAAATGCCTAACTGCGTCGCGGCATCCGCTAACGCGCGCGTTATTCCATCAAACACAACACCGATGTCAATCCCCCGCTCAGTATGTGTTTGAGGATCAAAAAACAGCTCAGTATGCACCACTCCCTGCTCTTGGCACTTTAGCAAGTACGCCCAAGTCAGGTCATAAAAATCCTGTTCATGGATGAGCACCGCTGCGCTCTGATAATAAATATCAAGAAAAGTCTGAAGATTTGTAAACTGATATGCTTCTCGCACCTCTTCAATCGAGGTATACGGCAAATCAATGCGGTTACGTTCGGCGAGCTTAAACATGAGTTCTGGCTCCAAAGAGCCCTCAATATGAAGATGCAACTCTGCTTTTGGCAAGGCCTTCAAAAACGCTGTCGTAGGTTTTTCTTCTGGCCTTACTGTCTGTTCCCAAATTTGCTCTGACTGCATCTTCACCACTCCAAAGTTCATCTCCTCATTATATTGTTTACCTGGCGATGTGAACACCAGCATTTCCGGAAGAGGCTAATCAGCAAACGTCTGCAAATCAGAGCCAATGCCCGCTAGCTAACGAGCAGCAAGTTAGCGCTTTACAAATGAGGGATAAAGCTAACAGATTTACCAACCGGCACTGGTAGCGAAGACAAAGGATGATGGGATACTAGGATATCAAATCATCCCCCCCCTGCTACCTAGCCAGCATCGAAAGCGACACCACATATAACGTAGAAAGAACTGCTTACAACAATCGTGTGCAAGGAGATGTCTCGCCAGATCGGTGCGTTGCTTAGTCATACTAAGAGACGCGAGCTCAAGCAAATAGGCTCCTACATAACGTGAAACGGAAAGTTTTCGTTTCGCTTCAGTCTCGCTCGCGGCATAGCTCTTAACCCGGGAAACAAAGGCGCTCCACTCGCTAGCAACGAATGAATGGCTGATCGCATCAGCGTGGTCGTTCTTTGCAAACGCCAGTACGCTAGGGCTGTAAGCGATTGCGCTATACAGCGCTGCCCTGCAAAACAAATCATGCTCATGACCTGCTTCTTCTTCCGTATTGAAAAGGCCCACACGATCAAAGAGCTTCTTGCACGCAACAAAGCTTGAGAGTACAAACGGCTGCCCACCTTTTGTCGCACAATCGAAAAACTCATTCAGTAGGCCTGGACCCGTGGCACAGGCACTCAAGTGTATCTTTGGATCGATGAAATCTTCGCTATCAACATGCCATTGATAAGCGGTTGCAAATGCTTCAGCTTCGGGAAACGCCTTCGTAAGTAATAGGACCTCTTCAAGATAATGAGGCTCCCAACGATCACCTGGCTTTAAAAACGTGATAAGTTGTCCCTTGGCTTGCTGAAGCCCCATGTTCTTGATCTCTCCTGCTTTGAGTCCTCTTTGCGCGTCCACAATCCGCGCGTCCATTCCTTTGGCGGACATTCGATCTAGTAAGCTCGGGACATCAACGTGATCAGATGTTTCATCCTGCTGATCTATGAGCAACAGTTCGACATTACGATACGTTTGAGAAACGACCGAGTCGAGACTGAACATCAATTCATCTTCACGTTTGTTCAAAGCTACAATAATCGAAAACAATGGCTTGTCTGAATACTGCATTAGGCGACACTCCCACTATGTACTGCATTTAGGCGAAAGCTGAAAAAAACAACCGGACTTATCCGATTAACGAGATTACTAATAGGCACCTCTGCCAAATAGAACAACCGGAACGGTAGACAGCAAAATCTTAATGTCCTTCATCCAGCTCTGCTCTTTGATGTATCGAATATCCAATGACACTTGTTCTTCAAACGTCGTGTCAGCGCGTCCAGAAACTTGCCACAAGCCAGTTAACCCAGGAAGGATCTGTAGTCTTTGACGCGCAGTCATCGAATAAATATCTGTTTCCTGAACCAAAGCCGGTCTTGGACCGATCAAGAGCATGTCTCCTTTCACCACGTTAATCAGCTGAGGTAACTCATCAATCGAGTACTTACGAATAATTTTTCCAATACGCGTAACGCGCGGATCATTAAAAAGCTTCTTACATACACCATCTCGATCGCTTTTGATCGTGCTGACATCAACGTATTTCGGATCTGAGGCAACACGCATCGAGCGGAACTTATAGAATGCGAAACGCCGACCATGAAGCCCAACGCGTGTTTGGGTAAAAATGGGACTTCCGGGGCTTTCGAGCCGAATTAACAAGGCCGTAATTAAGAGCACAGGGCTGATTAAAATTAGGCCCACTAACGCGATCGCGCGTTGTAATAAAGGGCTCAAGCCAAGATGTTTACTCTGTATCGATTTCATTGCTTCTCTCCTTTTAAGAAACTTTTTTAAGCTGCCAGAAACAGCGCCAAAGAAATTTAGGGTTTCCAATCACATACCGATGGAATTTATTGCGCGGTTCCATCGCTAACCGCCAAACCCACTCAAGCCCGCGCTTGCGAAACCACATAGGCGCTCTCGCGATGCGGCCTGAATAAAAATCAAAGAGCCCTCCAACAGCCAACGCGGTATCAACACGCAGCAGATGACGGTATTGCTGAAGCCATTGCTCCTGAATTGGCGATCCGAAGGCAACAAGCAGAATGCGCGCACCGGAACGATTGATTTGTTCGATCACATCGCCGCTTTTCTCTTTTGAGAAGAAACCATGATGCGTACCGTTAACCACAAGGCCTGGATGATTTTCTTGCAGCTTTATAGCGGCTTCTTCAGCCACGCCAGGCTCTGCGCCAAGAAGATACAAGCCCACCTGCTCTGTCACAGCTCGCGCACACAGCAGAGGCAACATGTCGGTGCCATTGACGTTGTCTTTTAACCTTATGCCTTGACGCGCTGCCGCCATGCGAACACCCGAACCATCGGCAAAGACCCAATCAGCGTCGTTCACCGCATCGTTTAAATGATGATGCTCNCGAGCAAGGTTGATCGTATTCACGTTCACAAAGCACACCGTCTGAGTGCGCTTGGACTTGGTCATGACCTTGTCGATCGCGCTTCTCATATCTGTGTTGTGAACGCCGATTCCAAAGAGCGAAAATATGTCTGTTGTGTCTTTCAACATATCTTTTCCTGTTCCGTTTAATTGGGTTCTAAAGCGACCCGCTTGAAAGACTTTAAGCAGACACCGTGCCAATTCATTAAGTCATTGTTTAATATAGATTTTTACTAAATTAATCTGGCATTTAAGAAGTTTTTCTCTCTTAATATTCGCTTTTTGAAATCACTTTTTTCAGTTTGAAAAGACGGCAATTTCCAGTCTGCAAAAATCACTAGAGCATGTCGGATGAGAATCAGAACAAGAAGAGTCACTGTTTTTCACGCCTCCCAAGTGCTGACCTTGATAAGCTGCGGGGTGATATAAACAGAAAAAATTCGGCTCGGTTTGCACGAAAAGTGCTATCTTTATAGAAGGATGAGTTCGCAACTTACTCAAATAATTTGAAGCGGCAACTTTATGAAAGGCACTATTTTTATCGCGCTCAATCAAATGATTGAAGAGCGTCACGGCCTAGAACTCTGGCTATCGATTCTTGATGAAGCAGAGTCTGACGGTATCTTCTTTGGCACAAAGAATTATCCAGACGATAATCTGTTCAGAATTGTGGAGGCGACCTGCCATCAATTGAATGTAAGCCCGCCGGAAGCACTGCGAGCATTCGGTGAATATTTATTCCAGTTTCTGCACAGTGCACACCCGGTCTTCGCCACAAGCCAAACGGACTTCTATAGCTTCATCCAAAGTATTGACGGTGTCATACATGTTGAGGTTCATAAACTAGATGAAGAAGCCCAAACACCCGACATCAAAGTGCAGCAATTGAGCGAGCATGAAGCGTTGTTAGATTATCACTCCGATCGTAAGCTGTGTTTCTTGGCAGAGGGTCTTTTGATAGGTGCCAGTCAACATTACGGCATTCAATTAAGCATCGAACAGACACAGTGCATGCATGAGGGTGCGAAGCACTGCCAACTTCGACTGACGAGTTCGCCCACCAATGACCGAGAATAGCGAACAAAAGCTTCATCATCTTAAACGCGCCTATGAGATGCAGAAAAAGGCCCGAGAAGAAGCGGATCAAATGCTCGAGGAGAAGTCGCGCGAGCTCTATGCATTTAACGAATCATTAAAAGCGGCACTAGAAAAACTCGACAATCATCAGGCGCAACTATTGGCTCAGGAAAAGATCGCCTCCGTGGCCCAGCTAGGAGCCTGCCTTGCTCATGAACTCAACACCCCGATTGCCTTTATTCAAAACAATTTAAAGACAATGGAGGATTACACTACCAAGCTAGCATCAGGCTTGGAGACCTCATTATCAGTGCTAGATTCAGTCAATGAGTACAACAATCCAGCTGCGACAACTAGCCTAGAAAAACAGGCACAGAAAATCCGTGAGAACTCTGAGTTCGAGTTCATTCGAGAAGATCTTCCCGTGTTGTTTAAAGAATCTTACGAAGGCATAAAGCGCGTTAACCTTATTGCAAATAGCCTCCGATACTTCGCCACACCCAACCGTTCAAAGAAAACGCTATTCGATGTAAATGAGAGCATTGTCCAAGCACAAACGCTTGTTCGGCATAAAGACCAGCTCGTTAACGTCAAGCTTGATTTGCAAGACCTACCTCTCTTCAATGGCCTACCTATGCTAATGAGCCAAGCCGTTGCCAATTTAATTCAAAACGCGGTTGAAGCAACAACGCATTCCGAGAGCGTCGTGATTCGCAGCTTCTGTATTCAGGAAAACATTGTCGTCGAGATTGAAGACTCTGGCCATGGCTTCGACAACGCAACGCGAAAGAAAGTTTTCATGCCCTTTCACACTACTAAAGATGAACACAACGGCCTTGGGCTTAGCATCGCAAAGCAAATCATCGATCAGCATGGTGGCACGCTGCAAATTCAAAGTGAACTAGGTAAGGGAACATGTGCTCGTATTAACTTACCGGTAAATACCCAAGACGCTGAGGGAGAACATTAAATGGAAAACGAACAAACCGCTTGGAGTGAGAGCATACTTTTTGTGGATGACGACCCAAACATCATCAGTTCGCTCAAACGTTTTGCGCGCTCCCAACCCTACAAGAGCTTTTTTGCAAACAGCGGCGATGAAGCTCTGTCGCTCATGGAGGACAACTTTATCGACGTTGTCGTCTCCGATATGAAAATGCCGAAGATGTCTGGTGACGAGTTACTCCGAGAAGTGTCGAAACGTTACCCTGAAACCATTCGGATAGTACTCAGCGGCTTCTCCGAAGAAGATCTCATCCTTTCAGCAATTAATGAGGGGCGTATTTGGGGATTTATTCAGAAACCCTGGAACGTAAATGAGCTCATTCAAACCATCGATCATGCACTCTATACACAAAAAATTGTCGCTGAACGGGCAATACTGAAGAAGACACTCAACCAATACGAGCACCAGAAAAAAGAACAATTTCAGGGGTTTGTTGGTTCATCCATCGTAATGCAATTTATTTACAATGCGATTGAAAAAGCAGCTCAAAGCTCAGCCTCTGTGATGATTACCGGTGAAAGCGGAACAGGCAAAGAGGTCACGGCGCGGGCATTACACGACCTAAGCAAACGAAAAGACAAACCGTTCATCGCCTTGAATTGTGCCGCAATTCCCTCAGAACTGATGGAGTCTGAGATTTTTGGACATGTAAAAGGCGCCTTTTCTGGAGCCATAAGCAATCGCGATGGCGCGGCCACGCAAGCAAACGGCGGCACACTGTTTCTAGACGAACTTGCGGAAATGGATATCAACCTGCAATCAAAACTATTGCGCTTTATTCAGACGGGGACTTTCCAACGCGTTGGTGGAAATCAACTAGAAGAAGTCGATATTCGATTCATCTGCGCAACGAATCGCGACCCCATCACGGCGATCCAAGATAAGAAGCTACGAGAAGATTTGTACTACCGTTTGAATGTCATTCCACTTAACTTGCCTCCCCTTCGCGAGCGGGACAATGATGCTTGCGTGCTTGCCAGCGCATTTCTGTCTAAGTTCGCGGAAAAAGAAGATAAGGTGGTTATTGGCTTTTCATCCGATGCAGAAAAATTGTTACGAGGGTACCATTGGCCAGGCAATGTGCGTCAACTCGAAAACGCGGTGCACAATGCAGTTGTCATGTCAGACGGCCCGTTGATCACAGATAAATGCCTGTCCAATGCGCTTGGCATCCAACCTGGCTCTGCCAGTATCGAGAATACGGCGCAACCGCCGCTCGCTATCGAAACCCAAGAGATCGCTATCGACACCGATTTCGGCACACCAACAAACATCCATGCAATGGAAGATACACCCAGAGGCGAAGTCATCCCTTTGGCAATGATAGAAGAGCAGGCTATCAAGCATGCGATCGATAAATGCGATGGCAACGTGGTGCGTGCAGCCGGTCTTTTACAAGTAAGCCCTTCGACCCTTTATCGCAAGATTCAATCTTGGGAAGCCGAATAACGATCCATAACGCCGGTCAGCTCTAGACATCTAAAGTCTGATCGGCCTTTGCACCATCAATGCCCCATTCTATCCTTTCACTGAACAGATCTGCCTAGCGCCCATTCCTAACTCCCCAATTGTCAGACACTGTAAAATCGCGCGTGACTAACGCGCTATTTGGCATTGCTGGCCTGCTCCTTGCTCAACTCCTTACAAGATAGAAATTTTTGAAAGGTTTTTAGCAAAATGACGAATACCAAAAGCGGGAATACATTATTGTTTTCGGAGTCGGCGCAAAAAGCGATTCCTTGGACTCTTTTGAGTAAGTCCCTGTTATTTATCGTTTATTTCCTGATCTCCATCCTTTCGGTCCGACTA
>NZ_LWFT01000514.1:0-11481 GCF_001635105.1 Oleiphilus sp. HI0079 | reverse complement strand
ACGAGGGGTATGATTTTGTTTCAAACTCTCTGAATGGCGATGGTGACGGTCGCGATGGAGACTCCAGTGAGCCTTCCGGCGGTACGTTTCACGGAACCCATATCTCAGGTTTGATAGCGGCTGAGTCTAACAACTCAGCCGGTATCGCGGGCATCGCGTATGATGCGGACATTATCCCGATTCGAGTGCTTGATCAGACGGGCTCTGGTTCGGCTTTTGATATTGCCGATGGTATTCGCTATGCCGCAGGCTTGCGAACAACTGACGGTCTCATATTATCCCCGAGAGTCGATGTGATTAACTTATCTCTTGGGTTGAATGCCGATAGTTTTGTGATTGCCGATGCGGTACGTGATGCCGTTGCCGCAGGTGTTGTTGTGATTGCCGCAGCCGGAAATGATGCAAGTGATGCGGCGTTTTATCCAGCGCAGTACCCTGAGGTATTTGGTGTTGGCTCAGTGAACCATCAGGGCTTTTGCTCGTTGTTTTCGAATTTTGGTCAGAATGTATCGCTGATGGCGCCAGGCGGAACTGATACGAGCTCGATTTACTTTGACGGTATCGATGACGACATACTAGGGCCTTTTGCGACTTCACAGTATGCATTTTTCGTCGGAACGTCCTTCGCTGCGCCGCATGTCACAGCGGTTGTTGCGCTTATGAAGCAGCTCAACCCGAGTCTTGATTCGGTTAGCTTTGCTTCTCTTCTGAATCGAGGCGTTTTGACAGATGTGCGTGAGAGCGGTGCGTTCTACGGACGCGGTGTCATAAACGCAGAAAAAGCGGTAGCGGTGTCGGGTGGCTTGCTGAGCGACAAGCTTGATGCGTTTCCTGAATCATTGAGTTTCACACAGGACGATGAAAGGCTCGTCCTAACCTTGAGCAATCTTGGTGCTGGTTCTTTGTTTGTGGATTCCGTGACGTTTACTGCGCCTTGGTTAAGCTTGAGTGCGCAAGATACGGATGGATTTGGTTTGGGCCGCTATGCCATCACGATTGATTCATCGGTCGCGTCTGATTTGGCAGAATCTGCGCAGGTTGAAGTGCGTTATTCCTTAAATGGTGGTGCTCAGCAGATTAAGGCGATACCTGTTTACAAAGCATCAGAATCTCTTTCTAGTGCGCTTTCTGGTGTTTACGTTTATCTCGTACGAAAAGAGAGTGTAACCTCGTTTTCCTCATCTTATGAGGTTGTTCAATCTGCCTTTTTTGATCACGTTCATGGTTCGACGGCTTTTCGCTTTGACGATGTGCCCAGCGGCAATTATTACCTAGAGGCGAGTACGGACAATGATGGTGATCGACGGTTGTTTGATCCGGGCGAGGCGCTCGGTGCTTACCGTCTTTCAAATGATGATGCATACCTGACACTCAACTCTGATAGGGAAGGGGTGCGTTTTTCTATGACATTTCAAGATCTGGATGAAGCGAGTGAGTATGCTCAAAGCTTTGATCCCCAGATTGATCGCGCGTTGCCCTGAGCGTCTTTCTTTTCTTAAACATCACCCATCTTGGTGCTTAGCTATTGGCGCTTGGCGCTGAATTGTTTAAGCTCTCGAGATATGAGTACCCCCTATCTATGTAAGAAGAGCTATGTCTGAGAACTCCTCGTCTAATAAGCAATATACCGCCGACTCGATTGAAGTTTTAAGTGGGTTAGACCCGGTTAAAAAACGACCGGGAATGTATACAGAGACCACCCGTCCCAACCACCTTGCGCAAGAAGTCATTGATAATAGCGTCGATGAAGCCTTAGCCGGACATGCGACGAAGATAGAAGTTGTCCTTCATGAAGACGGCTCGTTATCCGTTTCGGACAATGGTCGTGGCATGCCGGTTGATATTCACTCTGAAGAGGGTGTTCCGGGCGTTGAGTTGATTCTTACGCGATTGCATGCCGGTGGTAAATTCTCGAATGATAACTATAGCTTTTCTGGTGGTCTTCACGGAGTTGGCGTGTCGGTGGTGAATGCGCTCTCGACCAAATTAGAGGTGTTTATCCGCCGCAGCGGTAATCTTCACAAGATTGCTTTTGCGGATGGCGATAAAACGCATGACCTAGAAGTCATCGATACGGTTGGTAAACGTAACACTGGAACACTCGTTCATTTTTGGCCCGACGCGAAATACTTTGAGTCTGTTAAGTTCTCGATTTCGCGTTTGCGACACGTACTTCGCGCTAAAGCGGTCCTATGTCCGGGACTGCACATGGTCTTTAACAACAAGCAGACCAACGAGAAAGATGAATGGCATTTTGAAGACGGCTTAAAGGATTACTTGATTGGTGCGACTGACGGTTTTGAAACCTGCCCAAAGGTACCGTTTACCGGATCAATGGCTGGCAACAGTGAAGCGGTAGATTGGGCTATCCAGTGGTTAACGGAAGGTGGCGACATCACTCAGGAAAGCTACGTTAACCTTATTCCAACCGCGCAGGGTGGAACGCATGTTAATGGCTTTAGAACCGGCTGTTTGGAGGCGATGCGTGAGTTTTGTGAGTTTCGAAACTTGTTGCCGCGCGGCCTTAAGTTAGGCCCAGAGGATATTTGGGACAAAAGCTGTTTTGTCCTTTCGGCGAAACTCGCTGACCCTCAGTTTTCTGGTCAAACCAAAGAGCGATTGTCTTCTCGAGAAGCTGCCGCGTTTATTTCGGGGGTTGTCAAAGATGCGTTTAGTCTTTGGTTAAACCAACATACGGATGAGGCTGAGCAGCTCGCTACCTTGTGCATCAATAATGCACAAAAGAGAATGCGCGCTAGTAAAAAAGTCGTCCGTAAAAAGGTGACTTCCGGACCTGCGCTACCAGGGAAACTTGCAGATTGCTCCGGGGTCGATGCGATGCGCTCAGAGTTATTTTTGGTAGAGGGTGACTCTGCTGGTGGCTCTGCAAAACAGGCGCGTGATCGTGAGTATCAGGCAATCATGCCCTTGAGAGGTAAAATACTGAATACGTGGGAGGTCGAGTCGAGCGAAATTCTCGCCTCGCAAGAGGTTCATGATATCTCTGTTGCGATTGGTGTCGATCCTGGCTCAGATAACCTCGAAGGTCTGCGTTATGGCAAGGTTTGTATACTTGCCGATGCCGACTCGGATGGATTGCATATCGCGACCTTGTTGTGCGCCTTATTCGTAAAGCATTTCCAGCCTTTGGTTGAAGCAGGGCACATCTACGTTGCGATGCCGCCTCTCTATCGAATCGATGTCGGTAAGGAAGTCTTCTATGCGCTGGACGAATCTGAGCGTAAAGGCGTGCTCGATCGTATCGAGGCCGAGAAGAAAAGAGGCAAAGTCAACGTTCAGCGCTTTAAGGGCTTGGGCGAGATGAATCCTATGCAATTGCGTGAAACAACCATGGCACGCGACACGCGTCGTCTCGTCCAATTGACGATAGAAGATCATCCCGGAACGGTTGCCAACATGGATATGCTGCTTGGAAAAAAACGAGCCGCGGATCGCAAAGCTTGGCTCGAATCTAAAGGCGATATGGCCGAAGTTTAGGCGTTTTTAGAACGTCAGAGCGCGATGTGGGCCCTGACGTTACGCATGTTGCTTTCCTGTCGACAAAAGCTTGGGGGTACGATTTGTCGAAAGCCCTGTCGAAATCCCTTATAAAGCCCTCCAGCATTGGTGTTTCTTCAAACCGATATTATGCAACGAATAGTGAAGTTGCTATTCGCGTGCTTCTTCGCGCGATTTCTTCAATATTTACTTAGATTGGCCGCAAGCAATAAGAACCGAAACAAGATAATAAGCGAAACTCGCTTTGTTGGATAAAAAACGTGACAAACTGCTCGCTCTTTTATCGAATTAAACATTTGCCTTTGGTTTATTGGCACAATAGTTGTGTCTGGTTGATCTAAAAACAATATTGGTCAGAGCGTTGGCCCAACTACGTAACAACACGCCAAAGAACAACACCAACAAAAATAACTACGAGATAACGATGAGCGATAGTCCAGTTAACCGTGATGAAAATTCGACCCAGAACAGCGAAGCAAGTAGCGAGTTACATGTCGATGCGGCGCCCAGTTCGTTAGACAGGTTCAAGCGTGTAGCGCAAACCG
Source organism: Oleiphilus sp. HI0079 (assembly GCF_001635105.1). Classification (NCBI taxonomy): domain Bacteria; kingdom Pseudomonadati; phylum Pseudomonadota; class Gammaproteobacteria; order Oceanospirillales; family Oleiphilaceae; genus Oleiphilus; species Oleiphilus sp. HI0079. The sequence continues at coordinate 7,417 of NZ_LWFT01000514.1, read as the reverse complement.
TGATTACTACGGTAATTCTGGCCTTGCTGCTAGGCACCATCACCTCCGGCACAAGTGAAAACATGCATGCGCAGATGCTCAAGCTTGGCGCATATATCTGGGAAGACTATTTTGTTCTGCGCGGTGATCGACCGATTACCGAGTGCGATCCTCAAGAGGACATCGAGTCTCGTCTTGATGTTCTTGAGCAAGAGCATATTGCTGAGAACGAGGCGTTTTCTCTACTCGCGGAGGACTTTAATCGCGATTCTGCACGCGAGTCCTTAATCAGTCAGCTCCGTGTATGTCAAAAGAAACACGATGACGCGGCAATCTATGACGCGAATCTGACATCGGCGGTCGAGGTTTTCCGTTCTTTAGAGCATGTTTTTGCCGATATTAGTTTGTTTGCCATTGCGCACCAAAAGCTCACGTTGATTTCGCTGTTGATGTTGGCCACCATCATTGCAACAGCGCGCAGAAGTCACATTGCTTTTCGTTCGGTTCACCATCGTAAGGATCATTACATTTCTACAACGGCGCAATTTGTGTCGCATGTTGGGCTCGGTGTTTCCGGCTATGCGTTCTACCATGGCTCGCTGAACTCAGGAACGGAAGTGACGCATCCTGAATTGTTTTTCGCCCTGATCGGAGGCTGCTCGGTGCTGGCTTTGATCAATATCTATCATTTTTTCCGCCCAGAAGAGCATCTAGAGCAGGGTGGTGGTTGGCTTCGTGCGCTGCTAACGATTCCGATCCAGACTTTTATGCTGCTGGCGGCTTGTTTCCACTTTTTTGTAACCGAAGCACATTTGCCTGGCATCGCGATTTACTTTACGCAAATTTTCCAGCTAACCAATCTGCACTTGGCGATAGGCCTTTATATCCTTGCAGGGATGATGCTCAAAGAGACACTGCTTGGCGCAAAGTTGTTTGATGTCTTTCGCCCATGGCGTCTTCCGCCTGAAATGATGGCCTTCGTAGCGATTGCGTTAATGGCCTACCCAACAGCCTACACAGGAGCGTCCGGCATTATTATCATTGCGATGGGTGCTGTGGTGTATCAAGAGATGCGTCGAGTTGGTACTCGTCGGCAACTATCGCTTGCGGTGACCGCTATGACCGGTTCAGGGGTCGTTCTGCGCCCTTGTTTGCTGGTTGTTGGTATCGCCATCCTTAACAAGGAAGTAGTCACCGATGAGCTATTTCATTGGGGCTTTAGAGTATTCTTGCTGAGTATGGTTGTGTTTGCGGTGTTCGCGCTCATCACTAAGAAAGAGCCGTTGAATCCGGCGCCGGTTAGTGAAGCGCTTGTCCCATCGTTGCGTTTGGTTAAGCCCTTGCTGCCATACTTCGCGATTCTTGCCGGTACGCTCGTCGCCTATGCTTATCTGCTTGATACTTATCTAGATGAGTTTTCTGCTCCGATTGTGCTTCCAGTATTGGTGGCGATTGTCTTAATTTGGGAGCGTAAGTTCAGCCACGATTTTGAGCATCGCAATAAAACAGCTGGCGCTGCGCCAACCGTTTCGCTCGCTTTCCATAAAGCGGTTGATAACTCTGCCATTCAAATTGGCGCTTTGCTCATGCTCATGGCCTGCTCATTCACCGTTGGCGGTATTATCGAGCGTGGCGGTGGTGTTTTGGAAATTCCCGAGGTGTTTGATTCGCCGTATGCTGCGATGTTGTTTATGGTGGCATTTCTGGTAATGATCGGGATGATTATGGATCCGTTCGGTGCGCTGATTTTGGTAACGGGCACCATCGCTCCAGTTGCATATGCACAGGGTATTCATCCTATTCATTTTTGGATGACCGCTCTAATGGCGTTTGAACTTGGTTATCTGAGCCCGCCGGTGTCGCTGAATCACTTATTGACGAGGCAGGTTGTTGGGGACGATGAAGTGGATAAAGCCTTGCAAGAAGGGGATACGTTCTACTATCGCCATGAGCGGATTATCTTGCCGCTGTTAGTGATGGGAACCACGTTAATTATCGTGGCTTTTGGACCACTGATCTATTTTGAGTTCAACCCACTCCCGCTACCTTAGCGATTAGACTGAGAATAGGCATAAAAAAAGGCATCCTGAAGAGGATGCCTTTTTCGTCTGGTTGGACGTTTATGCAGCGCCAATCAGCTTTTTAATACTGCCTACTACGTTGTCGCCTTTAAATGGCTTAACAATCCAACCTTTAACGCCAGCCGCCTTGCCGCGTGCTTTCATGCGCGGGTCGCTTTCGGTTGTTAGCATGATGATGTTTACACCTTGATTGTTGAGATCACTGCGTACTTTTTCTGCCATGGTTAGGCCATCCATGTTCGGCATGTTTACATCCGAGATAACAAGCTTGATCTGACCGTCTTTCTGAAGTTTGTCTAGGCCGTCTTTGCCGTCGATTGCTACTTCTACTGATAGATCGTTTGCTGCTAAAAAACTGCTCACTTCGTTGCGAACAGTCGCTGAGTCGTCAACTACTAGAATCTGTGCCATGGTACTTTCCTCGCGTTTGTTACTGCTAGAAAGGCATTGCCTTTCTTATCTGCTAATTTGTTTTTTTGTTTCCGACTCTAGTTTTCTAGAGTTCTTACTGCATTAATTTGAGTATAGCTACTTGCTCTGGAGTGCAAGTATTTGGTTAAAAAAACTCCAATTCACCGTTATCGACAAACTCATCTACGGCTTTTTCGCTTTCTTCAAATTTCTCTGGAGACCAGTTCAAATTGAAGATAAGTCGTTGATATAACGTGATATCTGGGAAACGCATCTCGGGATCGTGCAGAGTAAACTTAAAGCAAAGTTGTGGCTCGGTAGAACCAAAGGAAATGTGTTTCCTCTGGTGGTTTACCATGATCGGAACTTGTGTGCGCAGCCCATCAGTGTTGACGTCATTGGTGAAATAGCGTGCTCTTATGCTGCCCCAGATCAGGTTAGTGACCTCGTTCAGAATACCGTTGCTATCACGGGAATCAGGTTGGTTTTTCTTGATTTGCGACGCACCTGAGCGAATAAGATCTAAGACTTCATTTTCTGTTGTTTGCAGCATCATGTAGCCGCGACACCAATCACTCTCAAGAGGGATTAGGCTGAATAGCTCGCCATATATAATCTGATCTTTTACCAAGTAGGGCAGTTCATTTCGAACCTCGACACCGGGAACGATACTCTCGAATGCATTTTTGGATAACTCGATAATGCCACTTGCGAGCTCCGCAGGGTAAAACATGCTGCAGATGTAGTTGTGTACGAGTTCGTTCAGTTTGTCAGCGTCGCCGCTCATGTAGCAACCGGCAACCGATTCCTGCACGATCTCTGGAAGATCATCCATGCTGTCTGTATGCGCACGACGAAGGAAGATAGGAAGCTCGGGGCGAGCCCGATGAATTTTCGAGCAAAGCTCAATACCGCTAACGCCATTAAAATCTTTGTCTTCGCTTAAGAATACGGCACCAAGATCGACGTTCGATTGCATAACGTCGTTAATTTCGTTGGTTGCATCGCGAAGACCAATGGTGTTGTTTCCGGTGCAGACTTTTAAGCCGACTAGGTTGTTGTTGGTGCATACTTCCTTGAGCACAGAGAGTGCTGCTTCGTTACATTCATGTACGAGCACTTTACTGACAATTTGTGTTTTCGCTGTCATTACTGCCTCTATTACTTAGAAAAACTCAAGCTCACCGCAGTCTGCTTCTTCGACTTCGGTCGTACTTGTTGTGGTTGATGTAATGTCAAAATCCAGCTCAGTGTCATTGCAAACATAGATGCCGCACTCAAAAAGTGTTTGACCATTAATCTCTATATGCTTAAAGCTCTCAAAGCTTGGTTTCTGAGAGAGCATGTATTTCATGCTACCGGACTCGAGTCGATTCGGAGTCGACATCCCTAAGCTGGGGATGAAATTATTAAGACTTCGCTTTATCGCCCCGCAAAACGTGTTGCCTACTTCGCCGACAAAGTCATAAAAGCGCTCGTCTGTAAGGGTGTCGGCGGTGGTATTGAGTTTGTTTGCTACAAAGGCTTTGGTAGCGTCGTCATTGTTTAAATGGATTACCGTCAGCACCCTGAACAAGGGCGAAGAAATGGTCAGCAAAACAAACTCTTTGAATTCGCCATGAATGCTCGAGTTAGCGTCTGCAGTATGAATTTCTGTTTCGGCACTCGAATAAAAGCAATCTTCCATAGCGATGCCGAACAAACGCACTAACTCGCGATTAAAAGAACTTTGGCTCATGTTCCGTCTCCGCTTACGCCGCTTGGACTCGGGTTAGCAACTCTTTAACGATCTCATTGGTCGCTGATACATCGGTAAGAATCATCTTTCCGCCAGCTTGGATATCTTGGAAGGTCGTCGTGGTTAGAAAGTCGTTCTTATTCAGATTTTCTTTGTAGCTTTCGCTCAGCTCCTGGCTGCGCATTGCTAGGTTTCGAACTTCTTCAGCAACAACGGCAAAGCCTTTTCCATGCTCGCCGGCGCGAGCTGCTTCAATGGCAGCGTTTAAAGCCAAGATCACGATTTGCTTGACGATATTGAAAAATTCTTGATTCTGATGATGCATCTCAGCATTGTGCTCCATCAGCTGGTTTAGGCTTTCATGCCAACGCTCGAAGGTAACGAGCATTTCTGTCAGTTCGACGAGATCGCCTTCGACTTTAGCAAGCTGTTCAGTGAGGAAAAACTGTTCACGCTCATGCTCATGACGCAAGCTTTGTATTTGAGCCTCATAGTTTTGGGCGATTTCGTTCTTCTCGTTTTCTAAGGTGCTTCGCAGAAGTTCGATATCCTGCTCAAGTTCTGCATGCTGGTTTGATACACTTGCATGGTTTTCGATATGGTCGTTGATAATCGATTCATGCTCATCAAGCTTGATTGATTGCGCAACTTGTTGATTGAGATTGGTTACTTCGAGCTCTTTTTCTCTAAGCAATCTCTTGCTTTGAGTTGCCTTAATAAAGAAACCAAGGGCAAACGCGACGCCCGCTGCTAGCGCTGAGATAATTATCGTTGTCATGGTACTCGCCGAAATATTGTTGTTAGTTTGACGTTATTTGACTTTTTTAACGTTCTAATTTTTAGCCTAGCACCGAATGAATGAGCTGCTTATTTTTTAGCTTTCGCTTTCATTATCAGGGCTTTCTCTATGAACTAAGTCACTTTTCTGCCCCTAAAAACGCGAATTAATGCGAATTGCTGCACGATTTTATGGGAAAATGCAACTTTTCAAATTTTTAATCTAGAGTGAAATTGAAGGCCAAAAAAATAAACAGAGGCAAGAGTAGGATGTTTCAGCTGAGTTTTAACCAAAAAGTCGCGTTCGGATTTGGGTTCATCATCGTATTGATGCTCACATCAGGATTGTCATCGCTATGGAACCTTAACGACATCAATGAGTCGACATCGCGGGTTAACCAGACCGCGGTGCCGGTTGTGAAAGAGAGTAACCAGGTTCAGATACAACTGCTTAAGCTAGCGAAGTTGAGTAGTCTTGCATTTAATGCTGAAGATAGTGACAGCATTCGTGTCTATAAGCGGAAGTTCATGCAGGGCGTGAAAGACTTCGAAGGTTTATATGGAAGCCTTGAAAGTCTCGCTCAAGATGATGCTGACATGAATGCTCTGGTTATTGGCATCAAGAGTAATTACGACTTCTATCGTTTTGCCGTGACTGAAATGTTTGAAGCCAAGTCATTGATGATTTCAGCGAATGAGGCGATGCATGCTGAGGCGGATGAGCTGTTTAATATGGCTGATTCGTTGGGCGGCGCTTTAGTCGACTTGCAGTACTTTATGGCCGAGCCGAAAGACACCGAGAACATGGAACTCGTGGCCGGTTTTGCAAACCAAGCTGATACCAATGCACTCGGCATTCTCAAAACCGTTGAGCAGGTCCAGCGTGCAAGTTCTCTCGACAATCTTGGAACGATGGATGATTTCAAGTTCTCCTTGCAGGATTCCAAGCTCTGGTACGACAAAGGTGCCGACGTTTTTAAAACCTTTGGCGACACTGAGTATCTAGTGAATGCTGAACAAGCCTATAGCGACTTGGCGAAAATGCTTGACCGCACACCCTCGATTGTTGATCACAAAAGAAAGGAGCTGGAGCAAGCGGAGCTTGCTAAGCAGAAGCTGAAAGAAGCGGATGCGGCTGTGACGCAGTCAGTTGCCGGTCTCGATGAGCTACTTGAATCCGCAAATGGCCAATTTTATTCATTGCAGGGTGAAGTGCTGGGCAATCTTGATTTTGGCTTCAAGTCTTCGATTGTCATGTTGATTGTACTTATTTTGCTGGCGGCGCGTAATTTTAACTCGATGCGCTCTGCCATCCAGACGAAAATGGAAGACCTCGCCAAACTGAACAAAATTGGCGGTACACTTGCCGCTGCGCATAATCAAAATTCGGCATTAGAAGAAGTGCTGCAGAGTATGCACGACAAAATCGGCGTGAGTCAGGGTTCGGTTTATTTAAGTAATGAGAAGCAAGAGCTCGTTGTTAAGGCGCACTTTCCTCCAAAAGCGAATTCTAGTGATATGGCGCCGGCGCGTTTTGAGCTAGGCGAGGGGATTATCGGTAAAGCGGCTAAGACCAAGCAGATCATTTTTGTACCAAACACGGAACGAGACAAGTCCTACATTCAAAGCGACAAAGACTCCGCGCCTAAAGCGCTCCTTTGTGTTCCTTTGATGGATAAAGACATGCTGGTAGGCGTGATAAATTTATCGGGTGATGTGAAGCAGGTTAGCTTTGCAGATAGTGACTACGAGTATGTATCGTCTGTTGCGCAGTCGTTGGTTACAACGATCAAGAACATTCGTATGCGTGAAGTAATTGAAGAGCATGCGCGAACCCTGGAAGCGAAAGTAGAAGAGCGCACAGCCGCTTTACATCAGAAAAACCAAGACATCGCTAACATGATGGCGAACATGCACCAAGGCCTCTTTACCATTACGGATGGCGGCTTGGTGCACAAGGAATACGCAGCATATCTCGAGACAATTTTTGAAACCGACAGAATTTCTGGGCGCAATGTGAACGATCTGTTGTTTGCCAATAGCACCCTTGGTGCGGATGCACGTGATCAGAATATCACCGCGGTTGATGCGATTGTTGGCGAAGATTCGATGATGTTTGAGTTCAACTCTCACTGTCTTGTGAATGAGATGACGGTTGCCTTTGACGATGGCCGCGAAAAAATTCTTGAGCTGGATTGGGATCCGATCGTCAATGAGGAAGATGTTGTTGAACGCCTGATGATTACCGTTCGTGATGTGACTGAGATTCGAGCGCTTGAAGAAGCGGCGAAAGGTCAGCAGCGCGAGCTTGAGCTTATTGGCGAAGTGCTTGCAATTGATGCAGGCAAGTTTGCTGAGTTCTTGCGTGGTTCGAAGCAATTTATGGCGGCTTGTCAGCAAGCCATCAAGAATAATACTGAGAAGTCTACCG
>NZ_LWFT01000513.1:0-16083 GCF_001635105.1 Oleiphilus sp. HI0079 | reverse complement strand
GCTATCAGCAATTTGTTTCTCAACTGGCCGACGCGATCAGTCAGCAAGAACGTGTCGTAGAACAAAATCAGGTTTTCTTTGAAAAGATCAAGAGCTTGTGGGTGCATGCGAGAGAGAAACGACGCTCTCTCGAGCGCCTGAGAGACGAGGCTAAACGTCAATACGAACAGCAGCGAGACAAGAAAGAAGAGGCGCGCATCTTGGATGATTTTGTTGCAAATAAATACCGCTAATCGCTATGGGATTAGTGGTTCCTGCTTACCCATCTTATTACTCACCTCCTGTTAGAACCTCCGCATTTTTTGCTGCTGTTTTCGTCTCATGTCGAAGTGGGCAGCTCATACTTTCTATTTTCTAAAATATCTCTTTTGGCTATAAAAGATTGAAATATTTATAACCTTATTTTCTAAGTCTGCTGTTTTGCAAACGTGCATTTATAAAAAACCAAACTACATTAGTTGTGTCGCGTCATGCATAGCTTCATGACGTGCGACCTTGAAGTCAGCTAAATAGAGGTGGTTCGTGTCAGATAATGAAATCGTTCTAGAGGGTGCGTTGACGATCGCAAAAGCAGAAGCCTTGCACCTTCAGATAGAGACTCTACTTCACGACCATTCAAAGATTTGTATCAATGCGACCGCGGTAGAGCGGGCTGATACCTCAATCGTTCAGTTGTTGTCGTCGCTATGTGAAAGTGCTGATGATGTGAATGTTGAGTTACAGCTACTCGCGTCCGAGGGACTAAAGGAATGCACGGTGCTTCTAGGCTTTAACAGTCTTTCAGAACGTTACGTGTAAGAATCGCAAAACGAAAGCGCCTGCGCGCACTAGGACAGGATAGAGGTTTTATACATGGCAACGATATTGGCTGTTGATGACTCTGCATCGATGCGACAGATGGTCTCATTCACGCTAAAAGGGGCGGGCTTTGATGTTATCGAAGCGGGTGACGGTCAAGAGGCTTTAGACAAGGCGAAAAACGCTTCCGTTGATTTGGTTCTTTCTGATGTGAACATGCCCGTAATGGATGGAATCGAGTTAGTAAGAAACTTACGAACACTACCTGAGTATAAATTCACGCCTATTTTGATGCTGACAACCGAATCGGCAGGAGACAAAAAGTCTGAGGGAAAAAATGCCGGCGCAACGGGTTGGCTTGTGAAACCTTTCAACCCAGATCAATTATTGGCCACCATTAAAAAGGTGATGGGCTAGTTTTTGACGAGCTTAGAGGTACACGATGAGCGTAGATCTTAGCCAATTTCATCAAGTCTTTTTCGAGGAAAGTAATGAAGGGCTCGATATCATGGAGTCCGCTTTGCTGGAGCTTGATCCAGAGGCATTGGACTCAGAGAGAATCGACGAAATCTTTCGCGCAGCACACTCGATAAAAGGGGGTAGCGGCACCTTTGGTTTTCAACAAATTGCAGACTTCACTCATGTTGTCGAAACCTTACTGGACTTAATTCGATCCGATCAATTCGATATCCAATCAGAACACGTCGATCTGTTTCTTCGCTCGGTCGATTGTATCCGTACAATGGTGAATCAACTTGAAGATGGTCAAGAGTGTGAAACCGAATTAGCCGGCCAGCTCAAAGCGGAATTTGAGGCGATTCTTAATGCCCGAGATGGGCAAGGTGCCGATACGCCTTCCGCTGATTCAGTCGGAGACGGAGCGCGCGACTCCGGTTCAAAGGGCTGGCAAATTTATTTTCGTCCGGATGCCGATATTCTCAGAACTGGGAATGAACCCATTCGGATGTTTCGTGAACTTCAAGAGCTTGGACCAATTGAGGTGCAGGCAGACTGCTCTGGCATACCCAAGCTTTCGAATATAGAGCCCGAAGCATGTTATTCAGCATGGAATATTTCGCTCTTTGCCGACGTTGAAAAAACGAAAGTGGAAGAGGTCTTTGAGTGGGTTGTGGATGAGTCAGAATTGACGATTGACCCCCTTGATCTCTCAAATTTGCCGAGCGCGAAACAGGTTGGCGCGGATAGTACAGACGCCGTAAGTGTCGCGCCTGAAGCCAGCGTCGGCGACAGTGCTGATACGCCGTTATCCGTCCAATCAGCAGATGTGCCAATTGCCGCAGCGACTGAGTCTGCTGCAGCCCCAACACCGATCGCGAAAGTAGAACAAAAAGCTAAACGGGAAGCGAAGCCGGAAAGCGCCTCTATTCGCGTTGGAACGGACAAGGTGGACAGTCTCATTAACATGGTTGGCGAGTTAGTCATTACCCAGTCTATGTTAGGCGAGCTTGGACGCAATTTTACGGTTGATCGTTTGCCGAGATTGCTCGAAGGGCTTGATCAGTTGAATAATCATACCCGTGAGCTTCAGGAAAGCGTTATGCGCATCCGCATGCTTCCCATTAGCTTTGCTTTCTCGCGTTTTCCGCGCCTCGTTCACGACACCAGTAAGTCTCTTAATAAAAAGGTAGAGCTTGAATTGCTTGGCGAGCAAACCGAACTTGATAAAACTGTGATGGAGCGTATTGGCGATCCTCTCGTGCATCTTGTTCGCAATTCGCTTGATCATGGTATTGAGTCACCTGAAGCCCGTATCGCGGCGGGCAAGGATGAGATGGGTAAAATTACCCTCAATGCGTTTCATCAAGGCGGCAATATTGTCATCCAGATTATTGATGATGGCGCAGGTCTGAACAAAGATCGTATTTTAAGCAAAGCGATAGAAAACGGCCTGGTGAAGCCTTCAGATAATCTTTCCGATGACCAAATTCACGATCTGATTTTTAAGGCCGGTTTTTCGACGGCTGCGGAAATTACCGACATCTCCGGACGCGGTGTGGGTATGGATGTGGTTCGCAGAAACATTCAGGAGCTAAATGGTTCCGTTGAGGTCGAATCAACAGCGGGTGAGGGCAGTACGTTTACCATTCGCTTGCCACTAACATTAGCGATTCTTGATGGGCAACTCATTCGAGTAGGGAGCGATGTCTTTATCTTCCCGCTGGTTTCGATTGTTGAATCGATTCAAACCTACGATCAGATGATCCATCGGGTTTCATCTGGCTGCGAGGTACTTCGCTTGCGTGATGAGTATGTGCCTATTGTTAGACTCTGGGATATTTTTAACATCAAACCCGATTCCGAAAAGCTAGAGGATGGCCTCCTTGTGGTAGTTGAGGGCGACAATATGAAGGTCGCCATCTTGGTCGATGATCTTCTTGCTCAGCAGCAAGTGGTGATCAAGAGTCTGCAAGAAAACTACCGTTCTGTGGATGGGATCTCCGGTGCGACAATTCTTGGTGACGGCACCGTGTCATTGATCTTGGATATTGGAGGCTTGGTGAAGCTGTCTGGCGTCAGTCGTGACGACTACAAGAAAACGGTTGCTGACGACGATACGGCAGCTGCATAACAAACCCGTTTGAGATGTGACTATGAGTAATGAACAGCAACCCAGTGTATCTACCAACGAGATCGATGATGCGCTTCAGTCGCAGGTGCAACTTGCCGAGCAATATCTTACGTTTCATATGCAGGACGAAGAGTTCGGAGTGAATATTCTTTCCGTGCAGGAAATCCGCGGCTGGGAAGAGGTGACTGCTATCCCTAACTCGCCAAATCATGTGTTGGGGGTAATGAACCTAAGGGGCACGGTTGTTCCTGTGGTCGATCTACGAATGTGCTTTGGTTTGGTTGATCTGGAGTACAACGATGCGACGGTCGTCATTATTCTAAATATCACAAGTAACAAAGGTAGTAATAAAGTCATGGGTGTCGTTGTCGACGCCGTTTCTGATGTCCACAATTTTGCGGAGAAAGACATTCAGCCTGCGCCAGAGCTTCGTGACAAGCAGCAAGGGCAATACGTGAAAGGTCTCGGGAGCACAGCGGAACATATGGTGATACTTCTTAATCTAAATGAAGGGCTGATCTACGATACAAGTACGACGCATAGTATTCACTAAACGGACTTGGGAGGGCAGTTTGTGGGCGCGGCAGCCAAAGACATACAGCGTGAATTTCACATGTCTGAAAAAGACTTTCAGGCGATCAGTGAGCTTGCATACAAATATACGGGCATTGTTCTTGGAGACCATAAACAAGATATGGTTTATGGGCGTCTTGCGCGACGCATGCGAGACCTACGATTAACCAGCTTTGTTGATTATTGTCAGCTTATTCAGGAGACCTCTCAGCCAGAGGTCAGTCGCTTCATTAATGCCATAACGACCAATCTTACTTCGTTCTTTCGCGAGTCTCATCATTTTGATTTTTTAACGAATAACGCGTTACCCGATTTGCTGAAAGGTAACAACGGCAAAATTCGGGCTTGGTCTGCGGGTTGCTCTACCGGTGAAGAACCGTACTCTATCTCATTAACATTAAACGAATTTTTGCCAATGAAAGCGTGGGACATAAAGGTTCTTGCCACGGATTTGGATTCGAACGTGTTACAAAAAGCATCGCAAGGTGTATACGACATCGAGCGTGTCGAGTCGTTGAGTAAATCGGTCAAAAGCAAGTGGTTTCTATTTGATCGAAATCATAAGGATATCGCTAAGGTGTCCCCGTCTTTGCAGCAGCTAGTCCGGTTTAAGCGCTTAAATTTGCTTGAGGCTTGGCCCATGCGAGGCCGTTTTGATTTTATCTTCTGCCGCAATGTCATGATTTATTTTAATGAAGAAACACAAGTTCGATTGCTCAACCGTTTTGCCGATATTCTTAATCCGGGTGGCTATCTTTTTATTGGTCACTCTGAAAGCCTTCACTCTGTTGCATCTCGCTTCAATTCGCTCGGCAAAACAATCTATCAGTTGAAGGGCTAGACAATGCAACCTGCTGCCGTAAGTACCGGCCCCTTGCCGCTTCCAGAACCGGGTTTTGAGCATGTTAACCGTTATTGGGATAGACGGATGAACATGCCTGCAGCAAAGATTCTGCCAGGCGAGTTGTATGTCAGCCGGCATGGCGAGCTGATTTCGACAGTGCTTGGGTCATGTATTTCTGCTTGCATAAGAGACCGGCAACTTGGTGTTGGCGGGATGAATCACTTCATGCTTCCGCAGGAGGGCGAGCACTCAACAGATAGTTGGGGTGGAGATGTTGCATTGGCATCACGCTACGGAAATTGGGCGATGGAGTACCTAATAAACGAGGTGCTTAAAATGGGTGGTAGCCGCAGAAATCTAGAGGTTAAGGTCTTTGGTGGCGGTAATGTGCTGTCGAATATGACAGAGATCGGTTCGCGCAATGTCGACTTTGTTAAAGCCTATCTCGCGAGGGAAGGGCTTCAGATTTCTGCAATGGATGTTGGCGGCGCCTACCCGAGAAAAGTGTTGTATTTCCCTGACACAGGGGCAGTCAAAATGAAGCGACTGGTGTCTGTTGCCAATGACACCATTGTGAAACGCGAGCGAGATTACCGCCAAGTATTGACCAAGCCAATTGATAGCGGCGATGTCGAGCTGTTTTAGCCTTTTACGCACCATCGAATAAGGAACGTTTTATCAATGTATAAAGTGCTGATCGTAGATGACTCAGAGCTGATTCGTCAGGTATTGACGGAGATTATCGGTCAGGCGCCTGATCTTCAGGTCGTCGGTGTTGCGAGCGATCCGTATGATGCTCGAGATAAGATTAAAGCGCTAAATCCGGATGTTCTTACATTGGATGTAGAGATGCCCAAGATGGATGGAATCTCCTTTCTCAAGAATCTAATGCGACTAAGACCTATGCCCGTGGTGATGATTTCAACTCTTACCGCATCTGGGGCACCTGTTACCCTTGACGCATTGGAGATTGGCGCTGTTGACTACGTCTGTAAACCACAAGGTGGAGCTTGGGGCGAGCTGGCACAGTACGCTACGGTTATTCAGGAAAAAGTGCGATCTGCTGCAAGCGCAAATATGTTGGCGCAAGAGTCTCGCCCTGCGCCAGGAGTGCCGAAGTCTCATACCGGGGAGGATCGCTTTAAAGTAGGGAAAGTGATTTGCATTGGGAGTTCGACAGGGGGCACTGAGGCATTGAAAGAAGTTCTCCGTTATATGCCCAAAAACTGTCCTCCCATCCTAATGGCACAACATATACCGGCGGCTTTTAGCGCCACTTTTGCGGCCCGGCTTAATGACACAATGCCGATTGAGGTATATGAGGCGAAAGCGGGCATGCCGCTCAAGTCTGGGTGTGCGTATCTGGCCCCAGGAGACAGACACCTCCGTATAGCAAAACGTGAAAACCGTCTCGTCACATCATTGTTAGATGGAGACAAGGTGAATGGCCATATCCCCTCAGTGGATGTGTTGTTTGATTCTGCTATTGAGCATGTAGGGAGATTTTGCGTTGGTGCCGTCTTAACCGGAATGGGGGTGGATGGTGCAGCAGGGTTGCGCCGGATGCGCGATGCGCGAGGGCATACCATCGCCCAGGATGAAGCATCCAGTGTTGTCTGGGGGATGCCTGGAGCGGCTGTGAAAATGGGTGGCGCAGTTGATGTCTTGCCAATATCGAAGATAGGCAATGCATTGTTGGATGCATGTAAAATTCAATAATAACTGTGACACTTATCGCTCTTTGGTATGGCAGTACTGAAATTATAAACTAAGCTTCCCTTACTCAATTTTAAGTAAGGTGATTGGAGGAAATCTATGTCTGTAGATGCCGCTTATGATGCTTCACACCGTTGTTTGAAAATTCGTATTGATGGCCGGTTTGATTTTAGCCAGCACTCTGCATTTCGATCAGCATATGAGACGGCTAAAGGGGATGTTGACGAGTATGAAATCGATATGAGCGAGACATCCTATCTAGACAGCTCTGCACTGGGAATGCTGTTACTACTTCGCGATCATGCGGGTGGTGCAGACGCTAAAATTGCAATTAGTCATTGTAACGACGATATTCGCAAGGTTCTGACTATTTCAAATTTTGAACAGTTGTTTTCAATTAACTGATTCTCCACACATCCATTTCTAGTCGCGTATGCGTTTGAGGCGTACTCGGAAAAATAAGAGAGCGTGGGTTCTTCGCTTCTCTCCCTGACTTGATGCTCCGCTTTTTTCGACTTTTTCAGCTTTCGGCATGATCTTTGTATTCACTAGATATGTTTTTCCGTCTTTTGAGTAGAAAAAGGTATGCAGCAATTATCTTTACTTCCTTCCTCTGCCACCCCGAAAGTGGACTTGAAGGATGTATCACGCACCGAACAGCATGACGATAGCCCAAGGTTTAAGCAGGCCTATGGTGAAGCTGAAACGGCTTTGAAGAAAGATTCAATGCGCAACACGACCGCAAGAGATAATCATCGTTCTGATCTAGTAGATCAAAATAAGGACCTTGCGGATGCTGAAAGCGGAAATGCATTGCCTCAGGACGAGGAGCGCTTGCCGCCGGAAGACGGTAAGGCTTTGCCTCCGCATACGGCGTTATTGAAACTTCAGGATGATGGGGTGCGGTCTGACGGCGGTTCGGGTTCATCTGACGGCCGAACAACATCGCCTCTCGATTCTCTTGGTCGAGCGATCAGTGTGTTGTCAAAGGCAAATGGGCCAATCCTTGAGCAAGGCCGAGCAAATGGTACGATCGTAGAGGCAGCACCTGATCCGGTCTTGTCAGCATCAGGCGCAGGCTCAAATGGCACTATGAAGGGTGGGACACAAAACCTTGGCAAGGGCCATTTTCAGTTCGACATAAATGGTGCTAGCCAGTTGTCTGAAAGCGCAAGTGCCAAGCTCGCTGAATTAGCCGCCAAAGCAACGAATACAGCCGAAGCCGGAGGGGCTGGTGTTAGCGGCACTTCGAGTGCTTCTGAAAAGACTGTTACGGGTGCTGCACAGGCTAGCCTACTTCGCGGGTCGCCTTTGAGCGGGATAGTTAATGATGCAGAGGGAGTCGTCTCTCAACAAGCATCCGGGCTTAGTGGTAGTGCTATGAATGGTGCTTATCCGAGTGCCTTAACGCCTGCGAATGACCAAGCCGGATTTAATAAGGTGCTCGTTGGTGAGTTCGCTTCGCAGGCCCCTGCGAATGCGACTTCTGATCCGGTGAGTGGAATGCAGGCAGAGTCGGAACTCCGGTTTAAGGCTGCGATGGAGTCCGTTCAAATAGCGCGTGGCACCGATACCGCCGACAGTGTCGATGTGAATGCCATCAAGCTAGACGCATCAATACAGACTGCAAAGGGAGCCGATATTAAAGCCGCCGAGGCGCAGGCTCAGAACGTATCGAAGCCCTATGTTAGCTCCTTAGGTATTCCTGTTGATGATGCGGAGTGGTCCAACCAGCTCGGGCAAAAGCTTATGTGGATGAACGCGCGAAACATCCAAAGCGCAGAGTTGCATCTTAATCCGGCAGATTTAGGCCCGATTGATGTGCGTATTCAGGTTGGAGCAGACCAAAGTTCAATTAGTTTCAATACGCAGAATCAAAGTGTTAGAGAACTGTTGGAAGCGAACATACATCGGCTCCGTGAAATGCTAAATAATCCTTCTCAGTCTGAAAGCGATCAATCAGGCGGAACGCTTGCGCAAGACTCTGGTTCGCAGTCCCAAACTCAGTCAAATGGGGAGTCCTATTCCCGTGAGATAGGTGGTTCTGATTCGACAGAGGTTGGTGAGGGTGAGCGTATTACCGAATCCCGGTCTGACTCTGCTGAAGATCGACTCGTCGACGCCTATGTCTAGGTCTAGGTCTAGGTCTAGGTCTTGCCGAGTGACTCCTTTCATATAGATAGATGCGGCCTGATGCAATTTGGCCCGTTGATATTACTCTTGTTTAACCTTGGGCTCTTTCGGCGCTCAATCGGTTAGACTTCACTTCAAATCGTTATGCTCTGTTTAGGGCTACACTGTTTTATTCAAATCGGCTCCGGTACGGCTTTGGCATGCAGATTGCTGAATGTAATGATATGCCGGAATTTTAGTGTTTTTTGGACGAGATTTTGACGTGGCAGAAGAAAATAAAGTAGAAGGCGGAGAAGAAGGCGAAGAGCAACAGGCTCCCTCGTCCAAGAAAAAGCTTATTATTATCATCGCTTTAGCTTTGTTAGTGCTGGCTGTGGCTGGTGGCGCAACCTTCTTTCTGATGGGTGATGATGCGAGCGAAGACACCGCTGAAGAGCCAGAGGTTGTCATTGCTCCGGCGATATATTTGGATTTGAGTCCACCGATGTTGGCAACGCTTAGTGTCGATGAGAAGCAAAGATATATGCAGGTCAGCTTGAACGTCATGAGTCGGGATCAGGCCGCATTAGATGCTGTCGAGTACCATATGCCAGTGATACGCTCCAAGCTGAACTCGGTATATGGCAGCATTGACTTTAAGTTGGCTCAAACGCTTGAAGGAAAAGAGGCATTGCGCGAAGAAACACTAAGCGTCATAAATGGTGTTCTCGAAGCTGAGGGTGAAGTGTTAATAGAAGCTGTGTACTTCACTAACTTTGTAATGCAGTAACGAATTTGGATGGAATAGGTTAGTAGCTACCCGTGCAAGATTTACTTTCTCAAGACGAAATCGATGCGCTACTTCATGGCGTAGACGATGGAGACATCGATACCGACGACGATCAGTCGGAGGAAGGTGTCCGCTCCTATGACCTTGCGAGCCAGGATCGTATTGTTCGCGGGCGGATGCCAACGCTTGAGATGATTAACGAGCGCTTTGCACGCTACACGCGAATCAGTTTGTTTAACTTGTTGCGCAGAAACGCTGATGTATCAACCGGCGGTGTGCAAATTATGAAGTTCGGCGAGTACATCCACACCCTCTATGTTCCAACTAGCCTGAATATTGTGAAAATGCGCCCTTTGCGCGGCGCAGGCCTGTTTATTTTCGATGCCAAGCTGGTTTTCAAATTGGTGGATAACTTCTTCGGCGGAGATGGCCGGCACGCAAAGATTGAAGGGCGAGAATTTACTCCGACAGAAAATCGTGTTGTACAGATGGTCTTGCAGCAGGTTTTTGTCGACATGAAAGAAGCATGGAATGCCGTGTTCAAAGTCGACTTCGAGTACATAAACTCTGAGGTAAACCCTGCGATGGCGAACATCGTCAGCCCGAGTGAGGTGGTTGTTATCAGCACATTTCATATTGAGCTAGACGGTGGTGGCGGTGATCTGCATTTGGCACTTCCATACTCGATGATCGAGCCGATGCGTGAGTTGCTTGATGCGGGTGTACAGAGTGATGTGGACGAAATTGACGAGCGTTGGGTGAATACGATTCGCGAAGATCTGCTTGACGCAGAGGTGCCCGTGAACGCGACACTGCTGGAAAACAAAATCAGTCTTAGAAAAGTTTCAGGCCTAAAAGAGGGGGATATCATCCCTGTTGATATGCCTGAATTTGCGCTGGTTACCGCGAACAAGGTGCCGATGTTTCGTGCCCAACTTGGGCAGAAAAACGGTTCGCTCGCGTTAATGATTAAGGAAAAACTGGATCGGGCCGTCGTGGCCTCAAACTTGGTGGATGACCATGAGTGATAACGAAACCCCAAACGAAGGGCAAAGCGAAGACGAAAAGCTAGCTTCCGAGTGGGAAGCCGCGATGGAAGAGTCTGGAGACTCTGGTGAAGCGGAAGACGAGTGGGCGGCCGCAATGGCCGAAGCTGAAGCGCTTGGTGGCGAGGCTGAGTCAGAGGAAAGTGATATTCAAGCGGCGCCATTGGAAAGCTTCACCGAAGGCGTTCAGCAAGCTGCAGCAGGAATTGCGACAGGGGGCGGAGCAACGCCGGATTTAGATGTCATTCTTGATATTCCAGTCACTATTTCTATGGAGGTTGGTAGTACACATATTCCGATCAGAAACCTTCTTCAACTCAATCAGGGTTCGGTTGTGGAGCTAGATCGCCTCGCCGGTGAGCCCCTGGATGTTTTGGTTAATGGCACCTTGATCGCCCATGGCGAAGTTGTGATGGTGAACGATAAGTTCGGGATTCGTCTGACGGATGTGGTTAGTCCAACTGAACGTATTCGTCGCTTAGGTTAGGCGAAAACCTTTATGATGCGAATCGCTTTTATTGTGTTGCTTAGCCTGATTTGCATTTCGGCTAAAGCGAGCGACGATGGTATACAAGCGAGTGCGAGCTCGGTCTCCTCACTCGCCGCTGAGCCAGGTGCGCCTGAAGCGCCTGCTGCTGGGCCAGAAACGCCCAAGACAAACGCTTCTGAGCTTGAAGGTCCATCTGCTGAGGAGGCGAGCAGCGAAAAGGCTTCTTTTGCGCTTAAAAAAGTGAGTGTTTCTGAGGCGTCAAACTGGCCTTTTGTCTTGCTTACACTGCTCGCGATGATTATCTGTATTTTGCTGATCGCTTGGATTGTAAAGCGGTTTTCTGGTTTGACCGGCTTGGGAGGGCGTGACCTGAAAATTGTGTCCGCGATCGCGGTTGGTTCAAGAGAGCGTGTCGCGGTGGTAGAAGTTAAGGGCGAGCAGTTTTTGATTGGCGCGACGCCGCATAATATTTCATTGTTGCATCATTTTTCGGAAGAAGAGCTCGAAGCCGCAGATGCGAAATCTGCTCTTGAGCACACTAAGTCGCCTAGCGCGTTTGCTGACAAATTGCAGAGTATCTTGAAGCAATCCCCAGCTGCCGATTCAGAGATTAAGTGATGATTCGGTTGCTCTTCGTATTTTTATCACTCGTCGTTTTACCTTCTTTCGGTTTTGCTGTTGAGACGGGGATACCTGCTGTTCAGCTCGTCACTAATGAGGATGGTTCGCAGTCATACTCCATCACCTTGCAAGTATTAGCGTTGATGACAGCGCTGACGTTTTTGCCAGCGATGATTATGATGATGACCTCTTTTACGCGGATTATTGTTGTATTTGCGATTCTTCGTCAGGCGCTTGGGTTACAGCAGACACCATCTAACCAAATTATTCTTGGCTTAAGTTTATTCCTGACCATTTTTATTATGTCCCCAGTGCTTGAACGAGTGAATGCCGAAGCCATTCAGCCATATATGAATGAAGAGTTAGCGCCTCTTGATGCGGTGAAGCAGGCGAGTATTCCGTTTCGGCAGTTTATGTTGGCGCAGACGCGTGAAGATGATCTCGAGTTATTTATGCGTATTTCTGGGCAGGTTGCGGACTCGCCAGAAGAGGTTTCTTTTTGGGTGTTGATGCCGGCATTTGTCACCAGTGAGTTAAAAACCGCGTTTCAAATCGGTTTTATTTTGTTCCTCCCGTTTTTGGTGATTGATATGGTTGTTGCAAGTATCCTCATGGCCATGGGTATGATGATGCTGTCACCCATCATTATCTCTCTACCGTTCAAAATTATGTTCTTCGTTTTGATCGATGGTTGGGCGCTTATTATGGGTACATTGGCTGCAAGCTTTGGTCTGTAGAGGAGAGTGCGATGACCCCTGATGTTGCAATTGATCTAGTCAGTGAAGCGCTCTATCTGATCGTTCTTCTCGTTGCTCTTGTTCTGACGCCAGGTTTGCTGGTCGGCCTCGTGGTGAGTGTTTTTCAGGCTGCAACTCAGATTAACGAGCAAACCTTGAGCTTCTTGCCTCGTCTGTTGGTCACCTTAGTAGTGCTTATCTTGGCGGGGCCCTTCATTATGCAGAAGCTGATCGATTTCGCCGAGAAGCTGATTCATAACATTCCTATTTTGATAGGCTAATTGTGGTCTTTACTGATGCGCAAATCTCGGCCTGGGTCGCGGGTTGGCTTTGGCCTTTATTTCGTATCGCCAGTTTTTTTATGGTCATTCCGATCATCGGTACCCAGCTCGTTCCTATGCGGGTTCGAATTGGTTTCTCTTTCGCGGTTACTTTGCTTGTTGTGCCGTTATTGCCGCCCGTTCCTGCAGTCGATGCATTGGCCTTTACCTCCGTTTATATAACCTTGCAGCAGATCTTTATCGGCACACTAATGGGCTTGATGTTTGTTATGCTGATGCAGTTGTTTGTTGTTGCTGGACAAATGATCGCGATGCAAATGGGTTTGGGTTTTGCCTCAATGGTTGACCCAGCGAACGGTGTCAGCGTTGCAGTGCTTTCGCAGATATTCCTAGTTGGCGTTACCTTGATTTTTCTCGCCATGAACGGGCATCTCGTAATGATCGAGGTGGTTGTAGAAAGCTTCAAGGCATGGCCGATCTCAGATCAGATCATTGGGCCAAACAGTGTTTCCCGTGAAGATTTATGGGGTTTTTTAATGCGAATTAATTGGTTGTTTGCATCCGCGTTGGTGATGTCGCTTCCAGCCATTACAGCGGTGCTCATCATCAACCTTTCCTTCGGAATTATGACTAGAGCCGCGCCGCAGATGAACGTTTTTTCTCTAGGCTTCCCGATTGGTATGTTGTTCGGGCTTTTTATTGTTTGGGTCAGCATCAGTGGGCTTCTGCCACAGTTTGATGACTTCAGTAGAAATACCTTCCTTTTCCTTCGAGATATGCAGGGCTTGTAGCATGGCAGAAGAAGGCAACGACAGTAGTCAGGAAAAAACCGAGGAGCCCACCCCCAGGCGCATTGAAAAGGCCAAGGAGGAGGGCCAGGTTGCGCGATCCAAAGAATTGAATACCGCTTTGCTGTTAATCGCTGGAACGGGCGGCTTGCTGATCTTTGGCGCGCAGATCGGTGAGGCAATGATTGAGGTCATGAGGCATAGCTTCGACTTATCTCGTGATGTCATTTTTGATGAAAACCAAATGGCCTTGCATCTGATGGATGCCGCGGGTGAGGCCATGACCGCTTTAATGCCGCTAATGATACTGCTTTTTCTTGCTGCGATTGCTGGCTCAGTCGCCCTTGGTGGTTGGTTGATATCGGGGAAAGCCATTGCCCCAAAGTTTAGTCGAATGAGTCCAATTAAAGGTCTCGGGCGGATGTTTTCCTTGAAGGCGTTGGTTGAACTGGCGAAGGCTGCCGCCAAGGTGAGTGTTGTTCTCTTTTTTGCGGTTGTATTGTTGCGATTCCAGACGGAGGAGTTACTCGGCATTGCCAATCAGGCGACAATTCCTGCCATGGTTCATGCCGCTGACATTTTGGGTTGGACGTTTTTCTTTTTAGCTTGCACGATGATTATTATCGCCGCAGTGGACGTTCCGTTTCAGATTTACGAGCACACCAAAAATCTGAAGATGACCAAGCAAGAAATCAAAGATGAGTATAAAGACACGGAAGGTAAGCCGGAAGTAAAAGGCAAGGTGCGACAGCTTCAGCGTGAAATTTCGCAACGGCGCATGATGCAGGATGTGCCTGAAGCCGATGTGGTGATAACCAACCCTGAGCATTATTCAGTTGCACTGCGCTATAAGCCAGAGCGAGATGATGCGCCGCTCGTGCTCGCCAAAGGTGTGGATGAGGTCGCTATGAAGATTCGGGGGATTGCTCGTGAGCATGACATCGAACTCGTCGCAGCGCCGCCGCTTGCCCGTTCTATTTACTACAACGCAAAGATTGGTGACGAAGTGCCGTCAGGTCTCTATGTAGCGGTTGCTCAAGTTCTTGCTTACGTATTCCAACTAAAACAATTCCGCAGACGTGCTCGCTCGAAGCCCGATATGCCTGACTTTCCGGTTCCTGACGATCTGCAGCACGATTAATTCTGTGATGCTTTATTGGCGCAGTAAAATAATTCTTCTACCCGTTAAAACTGGGTCGCTTTTTGCAAAGACCATCTAACTGAGACATATGTGACGAAAACTCGTCGCTATCGTTGTTGTCACTTCATTAGAGTTGTTAGGGTTTATGCAAGCGAGCGTTGGATTAAATCAGTTAAAAATGCTGCAAAGCCACATGGCGATCCCGATATTGCTGATCGCGATGTTGGGTATGATGACGTTGCCGGTTCCGCCGTTTCTGCTTGATCTATTATTTACCTTCAATATTGCATTGTCTCTGGTCGTATTGCTGGTATGTGTTTATGCACTCCGTCCCATGGAGTTCGCGATTTTTCCAACGGTCCTTCTTGTCGCGACCTTACTTCGCCTTGCGCTCAATGTGGCGTCGACGCGTGTTGTCCTGTTAGAAGGGCACGAGGGAGGCGATGCCGCCGGTAAAGTAATTGAGGCCTTTGGTGAGGTGGTCATCGGGGGGAACTATGCGGTTGGTCTAGTGGTCTTTGCGATCTTGATGATCATCAACTTCGTGGTTGTGACGAAAGGTGCAGGGCGCGTCTCAGAAGTCAGCGCGCGCTTTACGCTTGATGCGATGCCCGGTAAGCAAATGGCCATCGATGCAGATTTGAACGCGGGCATTATCAACCAGGAAGACGCAAAAGCAAGGCGTGAAGAAGTCGCGACAGAGGCCGATTTTTATGGCGCGATGGATGGTGCATCTAAATTTGTTCGTGGTGATGCGATAGCAGGATTGCTGATACTCGCGATTAACCTGATTGGTGGCTTGAGTATCGGAATGCTCCAGCATGAGCTCGACTTCAATGATGCAATGCAAAAATACTCGTTACTGACCATCGGTGATGGTCTAGTCGCTCAAATACCGTCACTGCTGCTTTCTACTGCTGCGGCCATTATGGTGACGCGAGTCAGTACAACTCAAGACATGTCATCACAGGTCCTTGATCAAATGTTTCTCGCGCCTAAAGCGCTTTATATTGCTGCGGGCATTCTTGGCATTATGGGTATTGTCCCGGGCATGCCGCACTTCGCGTTTCTTACTTTAGCCGCCATCGTCGGTGGTATCGGCTGGTATCGAGATAAAAAACTGAATGAGCCCAGTGTTGAAGACTATGACGGCCCTGTGCCAAATAAGGGTGGTGCTCAGATAAAGCCTGGTGGTGGGCCTGCAGAGCTGCCCCCCGGTGAAAGCGCACAGGACGTTGGCGACCAACCGCAGCGCGAGCTTGGTTGGGATGATGTAATGAGTGTCGACATTGTTGGCCTTGAAGTTGGATATCGGTTAATTCCAATGGTCGATAAATCGCAGGGTGGGCAGCTTCTGGGCCGAATAAAGGGGGTACGCAAAAAGCTCTCGCAAGAGCTTGGATTCCTTATGCCATCTGTTCACATTCGTGATTCGATGGTGCTGATGCCTAATGCGTATCGAATTACCTTAATGGGCGTTAGCCTCGCCGAGGCGGAGATTCATCCAGATCGGGAGTTGGCAATTAATCCTGGTCAGGTTTTTGGTGAAATAGAGG
>NZ_LWFT01000512.1:0-642 GCF_001635105.1 Oleiphilus sp. HI0079 | reverse complement strand
CCATTAATTAAGGCTCGAACCGGCGCTAAAGCTGCAAGTGCACCATTTAATGGCACTTCTGCATCAGTCTTGGTAAGTGCTTCGTACCCAGCTGCACCAGGAGATGGAACAATTGCATTCCCTTGTGTGTCGGTTATACCGTTTGTAATCGCTACAACAAATCGCGTTCTTTCAGCGAGAGGGCTTGAAACTGGATGGATTCTAATCGTTGAATTGCCGTCTAGCACCTTATGTTCAACCGTGTAGGTTGGCTGAGCTGCAACGATGTCAGCAGGAACTGGTGGAGTCGCCACGCCAGCTACATTTGGTGGCTCTTGGTTTGATAATCCTTGTACTGGGTCGCCGCTCGCGTAATCAAGAGCGATAAGCCAAACGTTTTGATCCGCGTCGCCTGGGCCTTTGATTGATGCAGGATCAATGAGGCCGCTCAAAGAAATATCGATCGGTGCGATGGTCGATGCGCCGCTTAATCCGTTCAGAGCAGTTGTAACTGGTGGGGATGTATCGCTAACTGAGAAGCTGCCATCACCCGCTTCTGAATCAAAAATCAAATCATTAGGTATTGGAAGCTTGCTCTCTGCTGGGGAGAAAATTGGATACACCGCAGTGCTGGTATCTGGATTCGTTACCGAACCGGCGTTT
>NZ_LWFT01000511.1:0-9151 GCF_001635105.1 Oleiphilus sp. HI0079 | reverse complement strand
CGCAAAATATTTGTCGGATATTCGAGAACTTTTGTTTTAAACTGTTAGAAGTCCCGCAATAAGGCAATAGAACGATAAGGGCAACGGTATATAGCTATGGAGTTTCAAACTCGATTCATTCGGCATGAAGACCGCCGAATCGCGCGGCAAGCGTTAACTGGCAGGCACGGTTTCAGAGCGAGCGTTGCCGTTCTCGGTAGCGAGGTGGAAGCCTCGCTCATCGACTTTTCGAGTATTGGTTTCGCGGTTGTTATCGATGCAAGTGCTCGGCATGATCTTGCTGTCGGTGGTTCGATCAAGTTGCGCGTCAGTCCAATGATTGATCACGAATATGATCTTTATGGTTTGATTATCGATTTGCGCGAGGATCGACACGGCAACACTAAAATATCCGCCGTTATTGAGCACGAACAAAGCAACCCGCATGGAAATTTTCACCCAGTTACTCTTAGCCCTGAACAGAGTCTAAAAGGGCAACTCGTTCACCCTTTTGCTTACAAGCAAAGCTCTTATTTCGAGGTTGAAAGTCTTTCTGCTAACGGCTTTTTTGCTTCAAATATAAATTCAGATTTTACGTTGTTTAGCGGCATGAAAGTCGAGTTCAGCCTCGGTACTGTTCATGGTTTACAAAAGGCGATTGGCACGGTCTCCAATATCAGCCTGACAGAGGATAACCTGATTAGTTGTTTCGTGGCTGTAGAGGCGTTTCCTAAGTTAGCGCAAAAAGAGTTATCTCAGCATTGTTTTCACTTCGCACAAAAGACACCTCAGGAAATAAAGCTCTCTGGGCTTGAAGCGACAAGTATTCAAAACTTCGTACAGTATCGATTTGTAGAAACCCAAGCAGAGTATGAGGCCGTGCTAAAACTTCGTAGAAAGTCCTATGCCAGGTTGGGGCTGTGCGATAAAGATGAGCCCATTGCGCGCTTTGCGTTGGAACAAGATGCCTATGGCCGGATATTGATCGCTTTTCACAACGCAAGGGTGATAGGTTCCGCTCTCTTAGTGTTTGGTGAGCGCACCAACAAGCCTCTTGAGCTCGAATCTGTTTTGCCTCGCACGAGCTTCAGTCTTTTGCCTGATTACGGGCAAATCATGGAAATTACCGAAGTTTGTATTGAACGCCATTATCAGGATACGGATGTTCTGCAGGGTGTTTTTGAAAGTATGTATCGAGAAGGATTAACGGCTGGCAAGAACTACATTTTAGTGGGCAGCGCTCCCGAATTTGTTCCTCGTTATGAATATATGGGCTTTAAGTCTTTAGGTTTGAGTTTTCAGAATCCGAGGAACGAAGATGTGCTCATGCAGGTAATGATGCTCGATAAAGAGACTGGCATTTGTGGGAAAGGGATGGGGCCTGTCCGCTGGTATGAGGTTTGGGGATACGTCAGTATGCATCTATATCAAAGACGAGTGGTGGAGTACAGTTCTTGGCAGAAACTACGCGTTCAGTTAAACAAGGCGCTTTATGAAGGATATGAGCGGTTTAGAAAACTAAAACAAACGGTGGGTTAAACGACGACTTTTCAGTCGTCGTTTAAGGCTTATTATGCAGGTGTTACGTTCTCTGCTTGCGGGCCTTTGCGACCCTCGCCCTCTATAAACGTAACATTTTGACCTTCAGACAGTGTTTTAAAACCATCTCCATCAATGTTACTAAAGTGAACAAACAGGTCGGGACCACTTTCTTGCTGAATGAATCCAAATCCTTTTGATTCGTTGAACCATTTTACGGTTCCGGAACGCTTATCTGACATTTATCAAACCTTTAAAAACTGTGTATTGGGCAGTTTGAACACAAGAAAAAAGTGGGGGTGTTGAGTCCTTAATTTTTATTCTCGTGTTCCACTAGTTCGAGCATATATTGGATTTGTTACTCGAATATTTATAGTTTAGTAAAAAAAACGCAATTGGCCATGTTCTATATAACCTTTTGAAATTAGAAATCTTCTTGTGGCGCGCAGCAATTGGCGGTTAAAATCGCGCACAGCATTTTGGCTAGGCGTTTAAGATCATGAGCGCTTGGCCTATACTTTGGATTCTGTCGGTTTCCTCCTAACACATATAACGAACGAAGAGGTGTTACGTGAAAAAAATGGTAATAACTATCTCTGCTGCGCTGGCTCTTGCTGCTGTAGCATTAACGGCGACAGCCGCAATGGATGACGCAAGCATTCGAGAGCGCACTATGCCAGTAGGTAGTGTATGTGTAGAGGGCGAGGATTGTGGTTCCGCTTCTGCGGCAGTGGCTTCTGGTCCGCGCGACCCTGAAGAGTTGTACAACGGAGTGTGTGCCGGTTGCCATACGACGGGTGCTCTGGGCGCGCCTAAATTAGGTGACGTGGCTGATTGGACCGCTCGCATGGACAAGGGGCTTGATCAAGTTATTGCAAACGCGATCAATGGTATTAATGCCATGCCTGCTAAAGGAACGTGTGCGACTTGTTCTGATGACGATATCGCAAATGCCGTTAAGTACATGGTTGATAACAGCAAGTAAACAAAGATATAAAAAAAGCCCGCTCAATTGAGCGGGCTTTTTTTTGTCTGAATTAGTTGTCTCGACTCTCTCTTTTTCGAGGTTGGCGTTTTGCGGGGCGTTTTCTCTCTGAATCCGCACTTCCGTTTTGCGGAAAAGCCGCTGAGAGTTCAACCATTTTCATCGGTCGTTGTGCAACTCGTGTCTTTTGAAGAGTTTTAAGCAGTGCTTTTGGCATTCCGTCTGGTAAGTCTACCGTTGTCATCGTGTCATAAATTTCGATTTGGCCAATGTAGTCACTAGAGAGATCTGCGGCATTCGCGATCGCAGCGACAATCTGTCCCGGCTTTACTTGGTCCATGTGGCCTACCTGAATTTTGTAGCGTTTAAGATCAACATCAGGGAACTTTTGTAGCGGAGGAATTGGTCCTTCTTTCACTTCTTTACGTTCTCGTGGCCCTCGATCTGGTCGTTCGGATCGCTCCTTGCGCTCTGGTCGCTCCGACTCTTTTCGACGCTGATCTTCTCTCGGGTCGATTAATAAGTTGCGACCACCTTGTGAAAGCTTCGCAAGCGCCGCCGCGACAATAGCGGGATCGACTTGTCGCTCTTCGATCAGTTTATCTACTAGATCTTGGTAGAAACTGAGGTCGCCAGCTTCTACGGTTTCCATGATCTGTTGATTAAATTGCTCTATACGCAATTCATTAATTTGTTTGGCGCTTGGTATCTCCATACGTTCAATGGTTTTTCCTGATACCTTTTCGATAGAACGCAACATCCTTTGCTCTCTTGGCGCAACGAAGAGGATAGCTTCGCCAGAGCGTCCGGCTCGTCCGGTTCGTCCGATGCGATGTACATAGGCTTCGGTATCGTATGGGATATCAAAGTTTACAACATGGCTGATTCTTTCAACATCTAAACCGCGCGCGACAACGTCGGTTGCAACCAGAATATCAATGTCACCTTTCTTCAGGCGGTCAACGGTTTTTTCTCGAGCCGCTTGTGGAATGTCACCATTTAAAGCTGTAGCAGAAAAACCGCGGGCACGAAGCTTAGAGCTGATGTCTTCAGTTGATACTTTGGTTCGAACAAAAACAATCACCCCTTCGTGTTGCTCTACTTCAAAAATTCTGCAAAAAGCGTCAAGTTTGTTTAGGCCTTTGCACATCCAATAACGCTGACGAACCGTGCTTGCCGTAGCATTTTTTGACGCGATCTTGATCAGTGCTGGATCATTTAGATGCTGGTCTGCGACACGCTTAATCTCTTTTGGCATGGTCGCTGAAAATAACGCGATTTGACGTGAATCGGGAGTATGTTCAAGAACCCAGTTAACATCATCGATGAAGCCCATGCGCAGCATCTCATCTGCTTCATCAAGTACGAGTGTTTTAAGGTTGTTAATTTTAAGGCTACCGCGTCGCATATGGTCCATAACTCGACCTGGTGTGCCGACAACAATTTGAGCGCCCCGTTTTAATTGCTTTAATTGAATGCCGTAAGCTTGACCACCATAGATGGAGAGTACGTTTACGCCATTTAAATATTTTGAGTAACTTTCAAAAGCTTCTGAAACCTGGATCGCCAATTCGCGCGTTGGTGCGAGTACAAGCACTTGCGTATCTGAATTTTTAGGGTCGATTTGAGCCAGTATTGGTAGAGCGAAAGCGGCCGTTTTACCCGTTCCTGTTTGAGCCTGTCCGAGAACATCTCGTCCCTGCATGAGCGTTGGAATAGCTTGTTCTTGGATGGGGGAGGCGTGTTCATAGCCTAGTTCTGATATAGAGCGCAGAAGAGCATCTGGAAGTCCCAGATCATTGAAGCTGTTGGAAGCTTGGGTCACAAAAATTGTCCTCGTTGGGATAGGGGGGTCTAAAGAGGGCGCGAGTATACTTGTTCATGACACAAAAAGCCCTGATTATTTTTTAAACAATTGTGTCGCTTCTGTTGCCCATTGCAACCACGCTTCTTCTCCAATTATTCCCCTCCTTAAAGTGATGAACGGGAAGCGTTGCGCTTCTTGCTGTTTTTCAGGGAGTGCGTGGTAGGCCGCTTCGATTCCGCGAAGCTTTTCAAGTATGTGTTGATGCAGGGCGATATGCCTCTGCAGTTCTTCAAAAATACTTTTCTCGTCTCCCGCTGCTGTGCCATAAAGCTTGACCAAAAGAGCATCATTTGTTTTTGAGGCAGAGACGGGTTCTGCAAGCCATGTTTGTAGCTCCGTACGCCCTTTATGACTAATTTCATATACTTTTTTGTCCGGTTTTCCTTTTTGAGTCGCGTTCTCGCAATTTATCAGGCCGTCCTGATTAAGTACTTTCAGCTGATGATAGATCTGCTGGTGCTTGGCATTCCAAAAGTAACCGAGGCTCTCACGAAAGTGTTTTAGTAGATCGTAACCAGAGCTGGGCTCTTGTTCGAGCATGACTAGGATGGCGTGCTTTAGGGACAAACTCTTTACTCTTTTTATATGCAATTTGTTGCATAATATTTTAGAACTGAATACTATGCAAAAAAACATAAAAAATTATCTAAAAAGGCTGCTTTGATTATGGTTCGCACTGGTACACGTTTTCGAAAGAAAAAGGCTTCAGATCATTATGATGTGATTGTCATCGGCTCCGGTATCGGTGGGCTGGCAAACGCTGCATTGCTTTCTAAGTTAGGTAAAAAGGTATGTGTGCTGGAGCAGCACTATACGGCGGGTGGTTACACGCATGCATACGAGCGCGAAGGTTATGAGTGGGATGTGGGTGTTCATTATATTGGCGAGGTGCACCGACCGCACAGTACATTGCGCCGCGTATTTGATGTTATTACTGACGGAAAGCTTGAATGGGCGGAGATGGATCCTCTTTATGATCAAATCGTGATAGGTGAAGATTACTACGACTTTGTTGCTGGAAAAGAAAACTTCATTGAACAGATGGCTTTTCGTTTTCCGGACGAAGCAGCCGCGATTGAAAAATACGTCGAGCTTCTATACAAAACCAGCTCTCTTGTTCCTAAGTTTTTCGCCGGCCAAGCGCTACCCAAAGTGGCCGGCTCACTATACAACCGTTTTAAAGAGAAACTGCTGCCAGACTATTTGTTCAAAACCACGTATGAGGTGCTCTTTGAGCTAACGGATAACCAAGAGCTTATTGCCGTGTTAACAGCGCAGTGGGGCGACTATGGGCTGCCTCCAAAGAAATCTGCATTTATCATGCATGCCATGGTTGCGAAACATTATCTTAATGGTGGTGCATACCCTGTGGGAGGTGCAGCAAAGATCGCTGAAACCATTATCCCCTTGATTCAAGCGGCTGGTGGAGAAGTGTTTACCTATGCCGGAGTCGATGAGGTGCTGGTTAGAAATAACAAGGCTTATGGTGTCCGGCTCGTTAAAGGTGAAGAAATTACAGCAGATGCAGTCGTCAGCTGCGCGGGGCTAGTACCGACGATCAACAAGCTTTTGTCTGAAGAAGTCGTCAAGGCTAATGGCTACGACAAGCTGGTAAATAAGGTTCAGACATCCTCTGCGCATCTTTGCATTTATGCTGGGTTTAAAGGGAATGCAGAGGAGCTAGGAATTCCGAAGAAGAACTTCTGGATCTATCCAACCTACGATCATGACGCTTCAGTCGAGGCCTTTCATGAGAGTAAAGATTATGATTTTCCGCTTATCTATATCTCTTTTCCTTCTGCAAAAGATCCTAACTGGGATGAGCGTTATCCCAATAAGTCTACTGTTGAGATCGTCACAGTATGCAAGCCTGAGTGGTTTGAGCAATGGCAAGGAACAACGTGGGGCAAACGAGGTGAAGAGTACGATGATTTGAAGCAGGAATTGACTGATCGTCTAATGGCGACCCTATATAAGCAAATGCCTCAATTAAAAGACGCGCTTGATTATGTTGAGCTTTCTACGCCTCTTTCGACGCAATGGTTCCAGTGGAATGAGGGCGGTGAAATATACGGAATTGAACACGATGTTGATCGTTTTCGGCAAAACTGGATTCACCCGAAAACAGAAATCAAAAACTTCTATTTGACTGGCTCGGACGTGGTGACTGCTGGAGTTGGTGGAGCGCTCATGGGTGGTGTTATGACCACGATGGCGATGATGGGGCTCAAGGCAAGTAAAGTCACCGAGTTGCTAAAGAAAGGCGTTATTTCGACATGATGTTCTGGCGGATCTCGGACATTGGCTTAGGGGGCTATGCGTAGTGTATTGCGCCAAGTATCTTGGCCTTTTTGGCCCCCGTCACAGACGGAAGATTTCCAGGCCGTCTTTCGAGAGTTTCTCTAGCAAGCCAAGCGAATGCAGCAGCCTCGACGTCATCCGCCGGAAGTCCTAGCGTATCCGTTTTGTTTAATAAAGTGGCCTTTGATAGAGCTTTTATCCTCTCAACCAAGAATGCGTTATGAGAGCCTCCTCCGCAAACATAGATCTCGACAGGCTCTTTCGTGCTTTCTTGTTTAATGGCGTCAGCGACGGTTGTCGCTGTTAGCTCTAGCAAAGTCCGTTGAATATCTTTGGGTGAAGCATTCTCAATCGAATTCTTTTCAAGCCAGGTCATGTTGAAGTATTCCCGGCCAGTGCTTTTGGGTGTCGCCCGAGAAAAATATTCATCGCTGAGCAGTTTCGAGAGTAACGGCTCGATAATCTCTCCGGTTTGGGCCCATCGACCATCTTTGTCGTATGGTGTTCCAAGGTGTTTTTCTGTCCAGCGGTCCATTAATGCATTTGCCGGGCCGATGTCATAGCCATAAACGGATGCTGATGCTTCTTCTTGAGGGAGTACACTAATGTTGCTGATGCCGCCCAAGTTTATGATCAAGCGCTTTGATTTTTCGCTCGAAAAGACTTGCTTGTGAAAGGCAGGCACTAATGGCGCGCCTTGCCCGCCTGACATTAAGTCGGCCATTCGAAAATCAGCAACCGTTGTAATCCCAGTGATTTCACTTACCGCAGCAGCAGAGCCAATTTGAATTGAGAAAGGATGGTCTAAGTCCGGTCGGTGCCGGATGGTTTGTCCGTGGCTCCCGATCGCTTTGATCTCAGAGCGAACGACAAAGTGATGTGCTTCAATGAATTTGTTTATAGCGTGTCCGATGAATCGGCCAAACGCGGTGTGGGCTCGTCCAAGCCGTTCAATTTCGCTAGGGCCAGGCGAGCAAAGAGATGATAAATCCGCTTGCAGTTTGTCTGGGATTTTTTCGCAGAATGAAGCAGCGACCTCGCAGAAATCTTCTTCGAAGGACACAAGTGCGAGGTCTAAACCATCAAGGCTTGTGCCCGAGATGCAGCCAATATAGTACTCTCGGGGCATGCCTGGTCGCTATTGTGCGTTAAACGCGAGTTGATAATCCTCACGCAGTGTTTGCAGTTGCGCTAAAAGAGGTTTGGTCTGCAGAGCAAACTGCGTTAACTCCTCGCTTGGTACTGGTTTCGCATGAGGTAGTTTTACCCGGACAGGGTTTTTGTGTACGCCGTTAACGCGAAATTCGTAATGCAGGTGAGGGCCAGAGGCGAGTCCTGTGCTACCAACATAGCCGATAACTTGCCCTTGCTTAACGCGTTTTCCTGTTTTTACGTTTCGCGCAAATTTAGTCATGTGAGCGTATAGCGTCGTGATTTTCTGGCCGTGCTGCAATATCACTGCATTGCCATAACCACCTTTGCGGCCCGCAAATACGACTTTTCCATCACCTGTTGCTTTAATTGGTGTGCCTCGTGATGCCGCATAGTCAGTGCCTTTGTGGGCGCGGATCTTGTGTAGGACCGGATGCTTTCGCTTAAGATTGAAATGCGAAGAAATACGTGCAAAGTCTACAGGGGTGCGAAGAAACGCTTTGCGCATGCTTTCACCAGATGGGGTGTAATAGTTTGAAACGCCGCTCGAGTCTGTAAACAGAACCGCTTCAAGGTTGCGTCCTTGATTGCTAAAATTCGCCGCGAGGATTTTGCCGTTTTTGTACTTTTTGCCGTCCACATAAAGCTTTTCGTATATAAGGCTAAAAGCGTCTCCTTTACGGATGTCTAAAGCAAAATCAACATCCCATCCAAAAATGTTTGCGAGGC
Organism: Oleiphilus sp. HI0079; assembly: GCF_001635105.1. Classification (NCBI taxonomy): domain Bacteria; kingdom Pseudomonadati; phylum Pseudomonadota; class Gammaproteobacteria; order Oceanospirillales; family Oleiphilaceae; genus Oleiphilus; species Oleiphilus sp. HI0079. The sequence goes on along the minus strand of NZ_LWFT01000511.1, from coordinate 599 downwards.
CCATTATCTGGGCTTGAGACATGCCCGCTTTTTGACCTGCAAGAAATAAAGACGAGTCGATGACGCCCTCAACATATTCGAGCTCTACTTCAGGCTCCTTGGTTGCGATCTCAGTACTAAAACTGCTGTCATCTTGACGGTTCAGGTAAACGCTTTCGATTGGTGAGCGATCTAACCTAATTCTAATGAGTTTCTCGCTTTCATCGCTGAGAAAGGCGATCGTCTCGCCAGGGTAGATTCGTGTCAGCTCTTTATTCTTATTTCCTGCGCCAAGGACCGCATACATCGTGGTGTCGTTGTAACCGGCTTGTGAAAAGAGTTTAGATAGAGTGTCGCCTTCTTTGACGGTAAAGCTGTGCCAATTCTCAACTGGCTTTGTTGGCTCAGCTGGCGGCTTTACTTCATCGTGTAGAGCAGCAATCGATGAGCTCGGCACGTCGCTAATTTCAAGCTGCACCGTCGTGCTCTTGTTGGCGTTTACTTTGCTGCTCGGGCTGATAAGCAGAACCAATGTCAGGAGAGCGCCAACAGTGCCGGCAGCAAGCATGTGGGTTTTAGGAAATGCGTGAACCAAAATTTTGCCTTAATTCAGTAACTAA
>NZ_LWFT01000510.1:0-4796 GCF_001635105.1 Oleiphilus sp. HI0079 | reverse complement strand
GTGATTAAGGAACCTCGATCCTGTCTATCCCGCCATTTTTGATAATTGAGGAGATCAAATATTTTCTGGTATAGGCGATCCTTTTGCTTTTGATCCAATGAGAAGCGCCTGATACCGGGACCAGGCAACTGTTCTTTGGCGATAAACCGCAAATCCTCTTCGACATCGCCAAAACTCGGACTCAGAACCACAGGCCTGGACTTGAAGTAACCCAACAGAGCGACAAAGAAACAGCGGTGAGCCCGGCTACGGATAGCGTTGGCGACACGGGCTTCCATCTCATTCAGAGTAAAGTAAAATCGACGTTCTTCGAGGGTGAAACTGGGAGGGCTGTACAAATCATTGATTTCTGCGTCAATGAGGATCTGGAGCCTTTCGGTATATGCCATATCTGATGCCTAAAAAGCTCAGCATAATAACCGAAAGGGACAAGTTAAGGGCTAGGAGGAAGTTAATACCCCGCTGGAGGCCAGGAGCCACGGGGGCTGTAGAGGATTATGTCTTTTTAAGACGGAAAATCCCCAGGACCCCACATAAGTGGCGAGCATTTCAGCTTCTAATTGCACGTCTAAATCCTGTCTGAATTCACCTGTCGCCTTAGCCTGCTCGATAAAACCAGAAATTCCTGCCACCCAATCCTTTATCCAACGCGCCTGGGTCTCTTGTAAGGCCCGGGAATCTCTGGCTCGCTGCCAAAAGTCTCGCCAGACACAGAATTCTTTTTGCACGGTTTCGTTGATAGGTAAAGTTTGTAACAACAAGCCCTCCAGATCGTTCGGGTTAGCTTGTATCGCTTGTTCCAAACGCTCCTTGGTGGATTCGATCACTTGCTCTAATGCGGCCTGGAGTACATGATCTTTATTATCAAAATAATAATTGACCATGCCCTCTGTACAGCCCCCAGCTTCGGCAAACTTGATCATGGTCACCTTGTGAATACCGTATTTAGCGATGGCCTCTACCGCCCCTCGGGCAATCGCCGCGCGCCTTTCTTCATGGTCTACAATTTTTGGCATACTCGTTAATACCCAAACTCAATAACAACTCACTCAATGGCGACAGTATATTAGATATTGACCAATATTAATAAGCCGTGTAAAAACATTGATCAATATTTATAAAGAGGTGTTTATCGTGGCTAAGAAAGATAATCAAACAAGCAAGCAAGGCCTGAATCGACGCAGCATCTTAAAAAATGGTTTGGGAGCTCTCGGTGCTGTTGCCCTAACTGCAGGGGCCAATATCAGCGTTAATGCAGCGACTAATAAGGGCTCCACAGACACAGAAAGCGATAAATATGACTATGATGTCATTGTCATTGGTGGCGGTTTCGCTGGAGTTACCGCGGCTCGAGAACTTAGGCAAGCCGGGTTATCAGTATTGATATTAGAGGCCCGCAATCGCCTTGGCGGACGCACATTTACGGTAAAGCGCGATGGAAAACTGTTTGAGCTCGGTGGTGCCTGGGTTCACTCCACTCAACCTAACGTTTTTGCTGAGATTAATCGCTACAATTTACCATTAGTGGATTCCACCCCCGGAACGATTCCCAACTTACTGTGGTGGGACGGAGACGAAGCCCGCGATGCAGGCATGAGCGGTATCCCACCACTGATTAAAATGGCTGTCTGTGAGAACAATGCTCCCGAAAGTGAGCCATCCCCTCCGCTGGCTACCTATCAAGGCTTTGCCATTGCCAATGAACAGATGCACCAATTTCACGACGGCGCCACTCACTCCTTTCCTCTGCCCTACGATCCTTTCAGCACCGATAATTGGCATAACGCTGACACCCTATCGGTTCGCGATCGTCTCAATCAAATGGACCTGTCGCCTTCCTTGGCACCTATCATCGAGGGCCTCTTGGGTTCTGCCGTTCATGGGGATTTTGATCAAGCCAGCTATGTAGAAATGCAACGCTGGTGGTCCCTCGTTGGTAGTGATATTGCTCGTTACAGTGATAGCGTCTCTCGCTATAGTTTTAAACACGGTACGCGAAGCTTGATCGATGCAATGCTGGACGATGGTCGCCCCGACGTGGAACTGGGTACGCCAGTGAAGGAAGTTCATGACCTTGGAGATCACGTAAAAATAGTCACCAGTACAGGAAAAACATTCACTTGCCGGTCCACAATCAGCGCCGTCCCGATGAATGTACTATCCACGATTCAATTTTCACCTGCGTTGTCACCACAGAAAATAAAGGCATCCGAGGAAGGTCATGCTGGTTCAGGAGTAAAGTTTTACATTCGCATCCGACAGAATGTAGAGCCCACCTTTATGCTGGCGTCAGAGGAAGAGCCCATAAGCGCCATTATGACTATGGCCAGTCCAAAGGAAGGTACAATTTTTGTGGCATTTTCCACCGATCCGTCACAAATAGACCCCAACGACCACCAGCAAGTGCAGAAACTACTTCGCCGTTTTCTGCCGGACGTGGATGTGGTGGACACTCTGCATTATGACTGGCACCTCGATCCCTACTCTCAAGGCACCTGGTGCGTTCTGAAAAAGGGTCAGTTAAAAGATTCAATTCCCGCACTACGCGAACCTCAAGGCCGCGTGCATTTTGCCGGCGGTGATATTGATTTGGGCTGGCGTGGATTTATCGACGGTGCCATTGCAACGGGCAACCAAGTCGGCCAAAGTGTTGCGCGTCTTTTAAACGCACGTACGACACCAACGTATGACACAGAAAAACCGATAGCCGGTGTCAACGAAGACACTACCCTTGATCAATGCACCGTGTGTCATTCCACAGATACATCCGGAAAAGCAAGCGTAGGCCCCAATCTCAGAGGCAGATACGGACAACCCGCCGCTTCGGCCAATAACTTCAATTATTCATCTGGCTTATCAGAGAGCGACCTGACTTGGAACGAAGCCACTCTTGATCGTTTCTTGAAAGACCCAGCCGGCACCGTACCAGGCACTACTATGGGCTTTGGCGGGGTAAAAGACCCCAGTGAGAGGGCCGCAATCATTGAAGCTCTTCGAGCACTTAAATAGGGGTAACAAGTCGCTAGAGGATAATCACTGAGAAAATCCAACATCGTATGGACAAAGAATGAAGATAAAAAAATATCTGGCTTTTACTTATCTAGCAGCGTTACTCATGCCTGGCTTGGTGTATGCCAATGACAACGACGAGATATACCGGAAGCTGCTAAAAGCCGAATACAACAATCGTGTATTTGCTTATCTTTCCACTCAAATCATAGCCAAGAACCGAGTAGGCTCTCCCATGGGGGAGTTCTATCAAGCGTACTTTCAACTGGAAAAACTGAACAGAGGCCGTTACGAGCGCATGAAAAGTGAACTTAACTTGGACTACCAACCCAATCTGTTCACACGCACACGCGGAAAGTTAACCGGTTATGTCTCCTCGGTTATACCTATTACAGCGGGCATGCTTGTGGCTATCATACAGCCCTACATGGAAAAACTTGCCGCATTGAAAGAAGCGGCCCCGATAGAGCACGCTGAATTTTTTGCTTATGTAGTGGCACAAGAGAAGGCTCAACTTAAAACGGCACAGACAGCAGAAAACAAGGGATGGTCAGCAGGGGCTACGATTTTGAGAGAGTTTATCGAACATCAAAAATAGACTTCAAGTTTTCCCGCAATTAGAACCGGCACTCGAAGGGCTGTAAAAACGCGTAGGTTTTACAGCCCATTCTTCCGGAATCCCGCCCTATCACACCCAAATCAACGACTACTGACTTCCAGCACTGAAGATTCCGCAACCAAACGGTTGCCCACAATCCGAACCTGATCACCGTTTTCCCAGTGTTTATTGGGGGAACGTACGACAATTTCCTCACCGCTTTCTGTCGTCACTCGATACGCCTTGCCGCCAACACCCAGAGCTTCCTGAGTTTTATCACCCAGAATCCAGCCAAGACCAGCGCCAGCCAACGCACCTATGGGACCACCACTCGCAAAGCCACCGATCAGAAAACCAGAAACGCCTACTACGCTCTTGCCCGCAGTAGTATCCAGCGTCTCTCCCGTAAGGGGTTCTAGGGATTTTGCCGCCAAATATTGCAATTCGCTCTGTAGGCCTTGCTATTCCTAGGCTGTAGAGGTGCATTACTTTTCCAGGAACGGTATATATTCCTCAATCGGCGCCATCAGATACTCAATATCCAGCATTTCACTAGACTGATTGAACAGGTATTTACCCTTCAGATTGATGCTCTGCCATGCGACCGGAGATGCTCGCTTAATGGTCTCCGCTTGCTTGTCTTTGCCCTGATGCTCAAAGCTTTGCAGCAGGTTACTGAGAACTTTGGAGTTGAAGTAGATGATGGCATTGGCCATTAATCTAGCGCATTCATTCCACAGCTCGATCTCTTCATCGCTGTTACCACGGAATCGGTCACCATTCACCTGGCTAATCGCTCGGCGTAGCTGATGATAGGCTTCACCGCGGTTCAGTGCTTTTTGCACATGACTACGCAGCTCAGGGTCATCAATGTAGCTCAGCAAATATCGAGCTTTTACTAATCGGTTGTATTCGGTAAATGCTTCAAGTAAGGGGTGGTTACTTTTATAAGATGAAAGTTTTCGCACCAAGGTGGGGTCCTGGGGATTTTCCGTCTTAAAAAGACATAATACTACACAGCCCCCGTGGTTCCTGGTCTCCAGAGGGGTATTAACTTAGACATTTCCTCCAGTTTCGGTAATCGGCCGCATTATTTCCTCGATATCGATCAGGTTTTGTTCAAAGTCGAAGCTATAAGTCCCATTCAGATTAATGTTGTGCCAAGCCACCGGCGACACCTGCTTTGTAA
>NZ_LWFT01000509.1:0-973 GCF_001635105.1 Oleiphilus sp. HI0079 | reverse complement strand
AACGCTCCGCATTCATCGATTTGCGCCAACTGCCACAGTTTTATCGGAACTACATGCATGCTGACGTATCTAAGCGCCCACTGGCTCCGTGAACCTTTCTCGGGTTTAAGTCACTTTGCAGGCGCCCTCCTTGCTCTTGGTGGGATTGCGTTTATGCTGGTGAACACACCGCAGAACATGCCCTACAGCTATATCGCAGGCTATCTTTGTTTCGGCCTTGGCATGCTATTCATGTTCTTATCGAGCGCAATTTACCATCTCGCAGACTTTTCTGACGCGATCACTCTGAAACTCAAGCGTATCGACCATATTGCGATCTATTTCATGATCGCGGGAACCTACACGCCATTTTGTCTTGTGGGTTTAGATGAGAATCTACGCTGGCCTGCGCTGGGTTTGGTGTGGTTTCTAGCTTCTGCCGGAGTACTGAAAAAAATCCTCTGGTTAAGTGCTCCGAGATGGCTAAGCACGCTGCTTTATTTGGGCTTAGGCTGGTTAAGCTTGTTGATCTACCCAGATCTCAAACAAAATATCGATCCAATGGCTATCAAGTGGCTTATCGCTGGCGGAGTTATCTACAGCCTAGGCGCTGTGATTTACGGATTAAAATGGCCCAACTTGCATAACAGATTTGGCTTTCATGAACTCTGGCATATATTTGTGCTAGGCGGCGCTGGCTGTCACTTTATCAGCATAGGCCTCTATTTGTAGCCGGTTTGCTCAAATTCGTTCAATGCGAACGCTAGCCTCAGGCGCATTTAAGCCACAACTATCATCGCGATACGAACGGCATGTCCTCAAACCAAGCCACGACTGCTAGAGCTTGCCGCTAAACGCGTTGTAAAACTGCCGTGCGGCTCTTCCACTACGGCCACCTTTACTCGTCGCGAATCGTATTGCCTCGGCATGAAGCGCCCGTTGATCAGCGACCTTGCCAAACAGTTGATCAACAATCTCTAGATACTGATCCTGA
>NZ_LWFT01000508.1:0-4915 GCF_001635105.1 Oleiphilus sp. HI0079 | reverse complement strand
AAAGTCTTGAGCTTATGCCGTCGATGAGTTTTTTGTCGCACCCCCCCCCTCCTTATAGAACAGTTGAAACTACGGATAAGTTTGTTCTAACTGACACGCAGCAAGTTGGCCCTATTACAATTGCTCCAGAGGTAATGAGTGAATTAAACGACGATATTACTTTTTCAAGGCGTAGCGCGGTTAATAACCCGAACAAAAGTTTGTTTTCTGGTTGGGAGGTGCAGCCTCTGATAGGAGCCTTAAACAATGCTTTTCTTTTGACGCATTCAACTGTTTGGTTAGACGAGATTAGCTTCTTCTTTGATTACTTTGATAATGTTCGAATGAGTACTCAAAGCAGAGTTAATTTCGATGGTAGGCTTCTTCCACAATGGGAGCGAATTGATCGATATAACATTTTTTACGTTAGCCCCTTTTACGATTATTCCTCTAGCTCGGTCGATGACCTTATGCACGAAAGGCAGTGGGCAAGCTTATATTTTTCGGATGTGAATTACAGTGGCTTGATGTTAGGGGAGTTTCTAAGGGCGGCTCAGATAATCCAAGACAATCGGGTTGTTGGTTATGATGATCTCGTCGGCAAAATTATTAGTACGGCAGAAGCTGTGGTACGGTCTCATGACAGTGAATGGGTTGAAGTCCAAGAGGGTCGAGGTTTTTATAAATTTCCTGATAACAGCCCTTTTTTTCTTGACGGTGTAGAAATGCCAATCAATGAAGCAGCAGCATTTGGAAGTAGTTTGGTGCGTTTGTATATACTAACGGGTAAACAAGTCTATTTAGACCGTGCAGCTAATATTTGGAGACACTGGAGAGAAACTTTGTTTTGGGATGCGTATGGATATCTCTATTATCCTTATGTAAACGGAGTTTGGCAGAAAGGGTGGACTGAAGATAACAGTCCTAGTGTTAACACCCCGATGGCTTTGCCGGAGATAAAACCAGAGACTTTTCATAAGGCAGGCCTTACCATAGAGTTCTTTTTGCTCTTAAACTTTGTATTAAAAGATCGTCAGCTTGATCTAATATTGGAAGAGTTTCAAAGAGTTATGAAGGCTGTTTTAGATTCTGATACTCGGCCTGCGAGTTCAGAGTTTCCTCGTTATTTTGGCTTTTATTACCCAATAGACTCTGTGCATTGGAGCCCCGCCCATTATGCTGGGTGGATGGCTCTTATGAGTAAGGACGAAGCGTGGAGTAATTCATTACTTATTAACTGGGCTGCGGGGTTACGTAACTCAAAAACCCTTTTGCAGGGAGCTGTTCTGAACCCAGAGCTGTTTAATCGAATGTCCAAAATCTCGGAAGAGTCGATAGTTGTTAAGCCGGGGCTAACTTCAATGCCGGACCAAGATTGTTCAATCGCCTCGGGGGAGACTGCAATTGCTGAAATAAAATTTCAGCATACATCGCCTAAGAATAATAAGCTTTATCTTGAGGCTGATGGTGGGGCCTTGATAAGACTTAAGATTGATACCGAAACAGGATATTTTCGCGGGAGAATGTTTTTGCTGAAAGAGCGCTGTAATAGACTAGAGTGGGTAGATAATGGCATTTATTCCATGCCGTCGTCTGATGAAGAAAATAAACTTGAAATGACTGTGTATTCATTATCTCTTGAGTAATAATCGCGCAATTTTTAGATATATTGGAACTTTGTTATATGCTTGATGGTTTGTTAACTGGTTGGCCTTCTTTTACCCACGAGGAAGCCCATAAAGCCTCTCAAGTACTCTTATCGAATAAGGTAAATTACTGGACAGGAACCGAAGGCCGAGAGTTCGAAAAAGAGTTCGCCGAGTTTGCGGATAGCGAGTACGCCATTGCCGTTGCGAACGGTACGGTTGCGTTGGATTTGGCCTTATTTGCACTGGGCCTCGGCGAGGGTGATGAGGTCATCGTTACGCCGCGTACCTTTATTGCTTCGATCAGTGCCATTGTGAATGCGGGCGCCATTCCTGTGTTTGCCGATGTCGATCGAGCGTCGCAAAACATCACACGGGAGTCTGTTCGCAAAGTGATAACACAAAAAACCAAAGCGGTTGTTTGTGTGCACCTTGCCGGTTGGCCATGTGATATGGATGGCTTTATGGCGCTTGCTAAAGAGCATGACTTAAAAATTATTGAAGATTGCGCCCAGGCGCATGGCGCTAAATACACAGGTAAGGATGGTGTTACTCGTTCTGTTGGCTCCATAGGGCATATCGGCGCATGGTCGTTTTGTCAGGACAAAATTATGACCACCGGTGGTGAAGGCGGAATGGTCACCACCAACGACAAAGCCCTTTGGGAAAAGATGTGGTCATTCAAGGACCACGGTAAAAGCTATGATGCGGTTTATCACCGCGAGCACCCTCCGGGCTTTCGTTGGTTACATGAATCGTTTGGCACCAACTGGCGCTTAACTGAAATGCAATCGGCTATCGGACGTATTCAATTAAAGCGCATGCCTGAATGGACTGCAGCGAGAACGCGCAATGCGAACGCACTTGCAGAAGTGTGTCGTAAATTCGACTTTCTTCGCGTACCTGTGATTCCAGCGCATATCACACATGCGCATTACAAGTTTTACGTGTTTGTCGAGCTAGACAAGTTACCGAAAGCTGTTACCCGCGATAGTTTGATTGAGCTTATCAATCAGACGGGTATACCTTGCATGCAAGGCTCCTGCTCAGAAGTGTATCTGGAGAAAGCATTCGACAATCACCCTTCCAAACCTAAAGAGCGCTTGCCTGTCGCGAAAGAGCTGGGCGAAACCAGCTTGATGTTTTTGGTGCATCCGACGATTACTGTTGAGGTGATGAGCGAGGTTTGTGCGGTTTTGGAAAGGGGGCTGTCAGAAATTTTGTAGGCGTGGCACCTTCCATCAAACCGCCGCGCATGGTCCAGATTGGCACGCGTTCTCCGCAACTGCACACCAACGATCGTCGGGGCTGGGAGCCCCCTCGCTACAGGGTTTTGGTTGTAGGCGTTGCTTACTCTCTCAAGCGCTTCGCTTGCTTTGTTTCAGATAAAGCTCTTTAAGATATTCCGGCGCCAGGTCTGCTCCGTTTGGCCAGACAATGGTTTCTAACTCTGGGTCTACTGCTACCTTTGAGAATATCGCTTTGCCTTTCAGTGGTTCAAATATCGGAACAAGTAAAGCCTCGCTAAGATCCATGCATTTGTTGAATTGAATATAGTTTTTATTGAACCTCGGTAAAGCAGCTATGCTTACCAAAGTAATTACATATTAATAGCTTCTCCATGCCCCTAGCTTACAGAAAAGAAATTGACGGCCTTCGCGCACTTGCGATCATCCCTGTATTGCTATTTCACGCAGGCATTCCCGGTTTCTCGGGAGGCTTTGTTGGTGTCGATGTTTTCTTTGTGATCAGCGGTTATCTTATCGGTGGCCAAATATTGTTCGCGTTAGAAAATAAAAGCTTCTCGTTCGCAGAGTTTTACTTTCGTCGCGCACGACGAATTTTACCCGTTTTCCTCTTTGTGTTAATCGTTTGCAGTATCGCTGCTTGGGTGTTGCTGCACCCGGTCGCTTTGGTCGAGTTTTCATGGAATGCGATTGCTTCGGTCGGGTTTTCATCCAATATCGCGCTGTGGATGCAAAGTGGTTATTTTGACTCTGCGGCGGAGTTCAAACCTCTGTTGCATACGTGGAGTTTGTCGATAGAAGAGCAGTTTTATTTGCTTGCCCCAGTTACATTAGTGCTCATTCATCGCATTCGTAAAAACGCGCTTTTTAGTTTAGTGCTTGCTCTGACCTTGTTCAGTTTTTTTGCAGCTATTTGGGCTTCAAAAAAATACTCAAGCGAGAGTTTTTATTTTTTACCGACACGCGCTTGGGAATTGTTTGTTGGCGTGTTAGTCGCGATGAAAGCGAGCTCGAAAACAGGCTCTTATAGCTTCACGTGGTTTGAAGAGTGTTTGGGTGTTTTGGGGCTACTGTTGGTGATAGGCAGCTTTTTGTTGCTATCAACAACAGTGGCTTTTCCGGGTGTGGCCACATTATTCCCGGTGCTTGGGACGGCAATGATTATTTTGTACGGACATAATGGCGTTGTTAAAGCCATTTTAAGTGCACGATTACTGGTGTTTATTGGTTTAATTTCTTTCAGCTTGTATCTATGGCATCAGCCTGTTCTAGCGTTTAGTCGCTATTGGTCGCAGGACGCGTTAAGTATCAATCACCTAGTTATATTAATGGGCTTCTGTTTTGTTTTGGCCTTCCTTTCATGGAGCTTTATCGAAAAGCCGTTCAGGTACTCTAAGCGGCTGTCTAGGCGCACCATTATGGATTCGCTTGTTTTGGGTTCAGTGCTCGTTGTGGGATTTGGGTTTCTGGCAATAAAAACGGAGGGTGTGCCTGCCAGGTATGGGGCGGAGATTTTGAAGATTGATGCCGCGATTGCGGATATCAATCCGTTAACGCCTTATTGTCATGTCGGTCGTGGGGTGCCGTCAAAACACCCAATTCCGGGATGCGAAAAATACTTGTCTGGTGAGACCTTCGATGTGTTGGTCATGGGGGACAGTCATTCAAATGCGATTTCCTATGCGCTTCAAGAGAGATTGAGCCAAGCGGGTGTTTCTTCTTACGCGATTTCGTACAGCAGTTGTATCGGGATTACAGGTTTTTACCCGCCGAACGCGAAAAACATCGATTGCCATAAGCATAATCAAACATTAATTGAATATGCACGGTCAGTAGGCGCGGAGTCAGTATTAATTACATCCTCTTTTTTAGGATATTACCTTAACGGTTCTAATCTTGTTTTTGAGGGGAGGCCGCTTGATGTAATTGAGCGATTTGGTGATGAGGTGGACACCGAAAGTGCGAGAAAACAACGAGTCTTGAAACGTATGGAGCTCGAGTTAACAAAACTGGCCAGCGACTTTACAGTGTATGTTGTCGACC
>NZ_LWFT01000507.1:0-4881 GCF_001635105.1 Oleiphilus sp. HI0079 | reverse complement strand
TATATAGGAGTGAGATTTCCGCTCCATGATATTTGCTAACAATAGTGTTGATAATTTCTTGCACAACATGAAGGTGCGCACTGTGGAAGGTAAGTTATTGTTATTTGGATTAATTCTTTGTTAAGTGGCTACATAACGAGTCTAAGTTACCCGCTTGGAGATAGGCCTTTAGTCGCGATAAGAGGACGGGGAATTACCGGTCCACTTTTTAAAAGCCCGATTAAACGCCGCGGCCTCCGAGAAGCCTAAAGTATCGGATATTTGCTGAATGGTAAGCTCGCCATGCTCAAGCAGTTCTAACGCTTTCTCTCTGCGCAAACTATCTTTAATTTCCTGGAAGCTATGACCTTCCTCTTTCAAGCGGCGCCGAAGAGTATGCGTGGTTGAACCAAGCTTGTCTGCCACATCATCGAAAGTCAGCGTTGTGTGCCCCCAAGAGTCTGGGTCAGCCGCAGCGCTTGCATCATTCAAGACACGTCTCACTTGCGCCGTTACGCTGTCGTCGGCACGAAATTGGGTCAACAAAGACTGCGGCGCGTGATTGAGGAAATCCGTCAGAGCATAGCTGTCTTGTTTAATCGGTAAGGCCAGCATTCTTCGATTAAACGCAATGAGATTGCGTTTCTGAGAAAATACATGCCGACAGGGAAACATTAAATCGAACTCGTCCGCATATTCTGGCTTGTCGAATTGGAACTCAACACGATCAAGTAATAACGGCCTGTCTACCATCCAACATGAAAGTCGAACCCATATGATGAACATGGACGTTGTCAAAAATGCATCGTCGACATCCAAGGCATTGGACCACTCAAAGGCAAGGCGCGCTTCGTCACCCGACTCCTCAAGCTTGATCTTCAAATCATCACTAACCAGCGCGATAAATCGCGCGCTTCTCAACAATCCCCGCCGAAGGTTGCCAGCAGAAATGATCGCGTGACACATCATTGAAAAAGTACCTAGTTTCAGTGGATGGCTGAGAAAGCCACCACTCTCATCTTCCATGTGACGCCATAGGGTGATCAGAAAGCTACCCAGATCCTCAAGAGGAAAACGAGCGCCGCCATCCGAGGCCTCTAGCAGATGACACCATTCTGGAAGCCCTGCTTCATCACAGACCCTGCCTATATCAACCCCTCGAGCGCGCGGCGCGGCCAAAAGAGAGTCGATGAGCGCAAGTGGCAGAGAGTGTTGACGCTTCACGTTACTTAAACCGAGTGTCCAATGAGCTTACTTGTTAATGACTTGATATCTTCGACTACCATATAGTTTACCGGCACCAATAGTAAGGTAATCAAGGTGGCAAACAGAATTCCAAAACCGAGAGAGACAGCCATTGGTATTAAGAATTGCGCCTGCGTCGACTTTTCAAATAACAGGGGCATCAAGCCAATAAACGTCGTCAACGAAGTGAGAATAACAGGTCGAAATCGGGATGCGGCTGCCGAAGAAACCGTCTCATACAAATCTTTGCCCTCACTTCGCCTTTTATTAATAAAATCCACCAACACTAAGCTGTCATTTACGACAACGCCGATTAACGCCAACATGCCCAACAAACTGATGAGCGTCAGATCCATGCCCATGATCATATGGCCGCCAATCGCCCCGATGGCGCCAAAAGGAATCACAGACATCACAATGATCGGCTGAAAGTAAGACTTGAACGGGATCGCGAGCAAACAGTAGATCACAAACGCGATAAAGATCAGGCCATACTGCAAACTCCCGAATGACTGGCGCTGCTCTTTCGCCTCCCCCTCAAATTGATATTGCACATCAGGATATTGAGCGAGTAATTCGGCGATGTACTCGTTAAGTTCACGCTGAAGAACAAGCATATTGGTATTCTGCTTGTCTACATCGGCGCGCACGTTGACCGTTCTGTTTTGATCTATGCGAGAGATAGAAACTGGGCTCAGGTCGGGCGTCAACAGGGCAACCTCATCTAGAGGCACCCTATCTCCAGTTGGCGTGGTGATGAGTAAATCGCGCAGTGTCTTGGTGCTCTGTCGCTCCTGTAATGGGTAACGCAACATCACTTTAATATCGTCTTGTTCACGCTGAATGCGCTGAACCTCGAGACCATAGAATGCTTGGCGCACTTGGGATACCACCTGCTGGCGCGTCAAGCCAAGCACATAGGCCACCGATTTGAGCTCAATCTCATAGACTTGTTTACCAGCTGATAGCGTATCCTGTATATCAAACACACCTGGGTATTCTCTTAGCTTTTCTTTGACCTTATCTGCCACTGCACCAAGCGTATCAAAATTTTGACCGCGCAATTCAATATCAACCGGATCACTAACACGGCCAATCTCAGCTCGATAACTAATCGAATCGGCGCCTGGAATTTCGCCAACTAGCTGTCGCCATTCGTTCACCAATTCTCTACTGGTAATCTGCAAGGTACGATCTTCCGGAGGCGTAATCTCAAACATCACCCGCCCATAATTTGAACCTCTGCTACCGCCAGCAGAACCTGTCGTCGCCATGATATTTTCAACAACCGATTCGCCAGAATCAGGGTCGATATGGGTCGCTTGCAACGCTTGTGCTTGCCTAAGCATAAATTGCACATGCTTGTCCGTTACTTCTCCGGGTGTACCAGCAGGCATCGACAAAGACGCCCGCGCAACTTCGCTTTGTACTTTTGGGAAAAAGATAAATTTAAGCCAGCCGGTGCTTAAAAGTGTGCTAAGCACGATGAGAAGGCACACCGCAAAGGTGAGGCAGGCGTATCGGTATCGAATGACATTTCTTAAGAGTGGCTGATAATACGACAAAACGAAACGTTCAAACCCTGTCGCGAAGCGCTCCTGATAAACAAGTAATCGACCAAAACCCGTATTTGATGCGCTCGAATTTACTCGGATATTTTTAAGATGCGCAGGCAGAATAAGCTTGGATTCAATCAACGAGAACAAGAGAATCGGAATAACCACGACAGGAATCGCAGCAAACAACTGTCCGCGCACGCCTTCTATAAAGGCTATCGGAAGAAACGCCGCGATGGTTGTAAGAATGCCAAAGGTAACGGGGACAGCGACTTCTTTTGTGCCATTGATGGCTGCCTCGATCCCACTCTCCGATTTACGTAAGTGCGAATAGATATTTTCACCCGTGACAATCGCATCGTCGACAACAATACCTAGAATGACAATAAAGCCAAACAAGCTAATGATATTGATCGTCACACCAAACAATGGCATCACGAAAAACGCCCCCATGAACGACACAGGTATTCCAATACAAACCCAAAATGCGATTGCCGGCCTTAGGAATAGCGTGAGTAATAGCAAAACAAGAATGCCGCCTTGTATGGCGTTGTTCGTTAGTGTCTGTAAACGCTTCTTGACGATTTTTGAACGATCACGCCAAGTAGTGACCGTTAAAAACTGAGACGATTTGACGTCGTACTCCGCGACGTACTCTTTAACAATATCTGCAACATCAATGGCGCTCTCAGCACCAACCCTGTAAACCTCGATCAATGCCGCACGCTTCCCGTTAAAGCGAGTGATCGAAGAGACCTCCTCAAAGCCATCGATCACCGTGGCAACATCGCCAAGGCGAATTTTGCTGCCGTCTTTCGTGCTATCAATCACGATATCTTCGTAATCACCCTTGCCATACGCTTGGCCTGTTGAACGAAGTAAGACATCCCCTCCCGTCGTGCGCACCGTTCCTGCGGAGATATCGATCGAGTTTTCTCGAATCTTGCTCGCTAGATTTGCCAAGGTATAACCATAACGTTGAAGCGTTTCTTCGGATACCTGAATGAACACTTCGAATTCGCGAACGCCATCAAGCTCAACCTGACTAATCCCCTCCATCTGCAGCAAACCATCCCTTATCCGAGACGCTTCAAGGCGCAGCTCTCTTTCCGATAAGTCGCCGAAAACCGCAATACCGATCACCTCACGCTGACGCTTGGCGAGTGCGACGATTGGCCGCTCGGCATCTCCGGGCAGATTATTAATGCTGTCAACACGATTTTTAACATCAGAGAGCAGCGTTCTCGCATCGTATCGCTCGTCTACCTGAATAGAAACAGACGCAGAACCCTCGTTCGACGAACTGCTTAGCAGCTCAATACCTTCAAGGTCTTGAACAGCTTGCTCTACCTTGATCGCGACTGACTTTTCAATATCCGCTGGCAAGGCGCCCGGAACGGCAATGCTCACTTGAATAACGCGCGGCTCGACGGACGGAAATACTTCTAAGGGGATATTTAGCTTAAGCGATCCTAACCCGATGAGAACAATGGTGATCAACAACAGGTTGGCAGCAACACTATTACGAGCGAACCATTCAATCATTGGTCGGCCTTAATATGTATTCTGGTTCCGCTAGGTAGGCTTCCAAGGATCGTTGTGATTAATTCATCGCCTGGCGCGAGACCACTCTCAATAACACTTTTATCTGAAGTTCGGTGCAAGATTGTAACCGGGCGCTGAACTAGCTGATCTCGATCATCCCCTTCGACAACATACACATAGCTATCTTGATAAATAAGCTCGTTCTCAACGACAATCACGCCTTTGAGCTCTTGGCCGATTATACTTGCACTAACGTACTGGCCAGGTAAGAGAGCTGCTTTGTCTGCGCTCGAAAAAGGCCCATCAACATGCGCTACGATCGTTGCTTGTTGAGTAAGCGGGTCAAAGCTCGATTCCATGCGTTCATATCGAGCGAGCCAACGTTCGTTTGTTCTGGATAAGGTATTCACAAGCTCGATTTCTATCGGAGCCTTATCCGAAGCCCCTCCTTCATCGCCTCGCAACAAAAGTAAATCTGCCGCTTTTACCGGCAGACGTATCTCAGCGACACTGTCTGCGAAGCCGCGACCAAGTTCTTGCGTTGTATTCACGTACG
>NZ_LWFT01000506.1:0-20127 GCF_001635105.1 Oleiphilus sp. HI0079 | reverse complement strand
CGATAATACGAAGCGCACCAGCAATGCCCTCTGGGTTTCTTGTGAACTGAACCGCAGAGGCATCCGCCAAATACTCTCGCTGACGACTTAGGGCAGCTTTGATTACCGCACCAAAAAACTGACCAATAGAGCCAAGCAACCAAACGGCAAGACCTGCAATGAATATAAGTGCAGCGCCACCATTTTTCTCTCTAGAAGAAGCGCTACCAAAACGCCGCCGATGCCCCCTCATTGAGCCCGCATGCATAAGCATTCGACCGGTCTCGTTGATCATCAACAAACCATGCAAGGTTGCTACGATGCGCACATTCAAACGCATGTCACCATTGAGAATGTGGCTAAATTCATGTGCGACAACGCCTTGTAACTGTTCACGGTTTAACTGTTCAAGCGCACCTTGGCTAACGGCAATTACAGCATCATCAGCGAAAACACCAGCGGCGAAGGCATTAATGCCCAATTCATTGCGCAGGACGTAGACCGGCGGTACAAGCATCTGGGAGGCAAGCGCCATTTCCTCAACAACATTCAAAAGTCTTCGTTCTCGCGACTCCTTTGAATCAGGGGCGATGAGCGAACCACCCAGCATTTCAGCAACAACATGGCCACCTTTTGCCAGTTCACTCCATTTTGACCAAGTCGCGACGCCAATCACCGACGCAATAATAGCCGTAATCATGCCCACTTTACCCCAGCCGAAACGCTCAATGATGATCAGGGCCGCTTGCAACGGAGGCGCATTCGAGACATCAACACGATTTAGCGTTGCGATGTTGCCGAAGTCACTGATCCAAGCGAAAGCAATAAATAATAGATTTGAAAGAAAGATGAGCGTAAGGACGGAAATACAAAACAGAACAACCAGCCGCTTGCTCTGTTTTCGGGCTGAATCTTGAGCCTTATAGAAATTCATTGCTGCTCTTTAAGGCTCCGTGAAGACTAAAAGCTGACTTTTGGTGCCTGTTGAATCTGAGCGCTGTCCTCAAACTCCAAAAGAGAAGCATCGCTTCGAAACCCGAAAGTGGGTGCAAAAAAGTTGTTTGGGAAGCTTTGACGATAAACGTTAAATTGCATCACTGCATCATTGAACGCCTGACGAGAGTACGAAACCCGGTTCTCGGTTGATGTTAACTCTTCAGTTAAATCAGAGATATTTTGATTCGCTTTGAGTTCAGGGTAAGCCTCCACTGCAACATTGAGTGCGCCAAGCGCCGACTTCAACATACCCTCACCAGAAGCAATCTTGCCCAAAGCAGAAGCACTTGCTGGATTTTTAGAGGCTTCTTTCAAGCCCGCTAATGCCGTATTTCGTGCACTAATCACCGCTTCGAGCGTTTCTTTCTCATGAGTCAGATAGGCTTTAGTTGCCTCAACAAGATTAGGAATTAAGTCATATCGCCGCTTGAGCTGCACTTCGATTTGAGAGAATGCATTCTCATACTGATTTTTATACGCCACAAGCAGGTTGTATATGCGGACGATGTAAAACACCACGAATACCAACACTATCCAAGAAATCATCGTCGAGACTTCCATTACTCTTCCTCCATCATAGCCTTATCTAAGATTAGAACAGATTTGAATAATTACTCGGGTGTTTGACAAAAATCTACAGTTTATTGTGTCTGTGGTTATAAGACTTGCGCGTAAGCCCAAGCAAGCCAAGGCATCAAGGCTTCGACGTCAGAGGTATTCACGGTCGCACCACACCAAATTCTCAGGCCATCCGGGGCGTCTCGGTAAGAGCCAATATCAAACGCGACATTTTCGTCGGCCAGCAGCGTAATCATCGCTTTTACTTGTTCCGGGCTCGCATCAACCGTCAAGCAGACACTCGTATTTGAGAGCGTTGCAGGATCTCTCGCTAGAAAGTTAATCCAGTCGTGCTGAGTAACAAAAGCCTGTATCGCAGCCAGATTCGCTTCTGAGCGCGCAATTGCTCCAGTAAGGCCGCCCAGACTATCCACCCAACGCAATGCGTCCAGATAGTCCGCAACGCAGAGCATAGAAGGCGTGTTGATCGTCTCGCCTCTGAAGATCCCTTCGATCAACTTCCCCTTCTTGGTCATTCGGAAGATCTTCGGCAGGGGCCACGCTGGCGTGTATGTCTCGAGTCGTGCCACCGCTCTAGGACTCAGTATCAGCATACCGTGCGCACCCTCTCCCCCGAGTACTTTCTGCCAACTGTAGGTGACAACATCAAGCTTTTCCCAAGGCATCTCCATGGCAAACACCGCCGAGGTGGCATCACAGATCGTTAAACCTTCTCGATCGTCGGCGATCCAATCTGCATTGGGCACTTTTACACCTGCAGTAGTGCCATTCCATGTAAACACGACATCATGATTCGGGTTCGCCTGCGTCATATCCGGCAATACACCGTAATCAGCATGATAGTGATTCACATCTTCAAGCTTGAGTTGATTAAAAATGTCGGCAACCCAAGTAGAACCAAACGACTCCCAAGCAAACACATCAACCGGTCGTGCACCGAGCAACGACCAAAGAGCCATTTCCACGGCGCCTGTATCCGATGCCGGCACGATTCCAACGCGATACCCTTCAGGAAGCCCAAGCAAGCGAGCTGTTTCAGAGCAAGCACGCCCGAGAGCATCTTTACCAATCGCGGCACGATGCGAACGCCCAAGCGTTGAAACATCCAGCTTATTTACATCGTAACCCGGACGCTTACTGCAGGGGCCAGATGAAAAATTAGGGTTAGCGGGCTTAATGCTCGGTTTGTCGAAACCAGTCATGCTCTTACTCCGGATGACGCAAATTGAAGGCTCAAAAATAAGTCGGCAATGCTATCACCGGCTTTATATTAAGTCACTGATAAAACAGCGCTACCAAACCCCGAAATCAAGAGATATAACCAACATAACCCGTGCATACTTTATGTACTGTTTACCTCAACAAAGGCCTTGCTTTAAACTAACGCGCCTAAATTTAATCGACTGATCGATTCACTAACCGATGTATAGGAAAAAACATGTCAGCATATTCAGATAACGATGTCGTCATCGTCGCAGCAAAACGTACCGCAATGGGAAGCTTTGGCGGAAGCCTGAGCACTGTTCCAGCTCCTGAACTGGGTGCCGCCGCGATCAAAGCAAGCATTGAGCAAGCTGGCATCGCAGTAGGAGACATTGATGAAGTCATCATGGGTCATGTTTTACCTGCTGGCGTAGGGCAGGCTCCGGCGCGTCAGGCATCTCTAGGTGCTGGCATTCCAGAAAGCGTTCCGACCACCACAATCAACAAAATGTGTGGCTCTGGTATGAAAGCCGTCATGCAGGCGTTTGATGCTATCAAAGCGGAATCCTGCGAACTAATGGTGGCTGGTGGCCAGGAAAATATGTCGCTTGCGCCTTACATCGTTCCGAAAGCACGCACGGGCTATCGCCTCGGGCATGGCGAATTGCTAGACCATATGTTCTGGGATGGCCTGGAAGACAAATACACCGGTAAGTTGATGGGCAAGTTTGCTGACGAAAACAGTCAGGAAGACGGTCTTACACGAGAAGCGATGGACGAGTACACCTTACGCTCTCTTGAGCGAGCCCAAGCAGCAACCAATGAAGGCTGGTTTAAAGAAGAGATCACGCCATTCAGCGTTAAATCACGCAAAGGTGAAGTCATCTTTGATAAAGATGAGCTTCCTGGACAAGCTCGTCCTGAGAAGATTCCTTCACTACGCCCTGCTTTCGATAAAGACGGTGTTGTTACAGCCGCCAACTCTTCAGCCATCTCTGACGGCGCGGCAGCGGTTGTTCTTTGCTCTGGCAAGGTCGCAAAAGAGAAAGGCCTTAGCCCTCTGGCAGTCATTCGTGCGACCGCATCGCATGCGGAAGCGCCTGCGAAATTCACGCACGCTCCTTGTGGTGCTATGGAGAAGGTACTAAAGAAAACAGGCTGGAGCTCATCAGATGTTGACTTGTTTGAAGTTAACGAAGCATTTGCAATGGTAGCCATGACGGCGATGAACGCACACGACATTCCTGCAGAAAAAATCAACATTCATGGCGGTGCAGTAGCACTGGGCCATCCTGTTGGCGCATCTGGTGCGCGTATTATCGCGACCCTGATCTACGCTCTTAAGAAAGAAGGAAAAACCAAAGGTTTGGCTAGCTTGTGTATCGGTGGCGGTGAAGCGACAGCTGTTACACTAGAGCTTGTCTAGTTAGCGCTTGATCAAAAAACCAGAGTGAACGATGTTTCACTCTGGTTTTTTGTGTTAGAAGACAACAGGTGCTTCGCTTCTTAAACGATGGCATTCACGCCTTTTGTACGATCTCTGACAATTCTTCTCGCGCTTTCTTGAGCGAGGCATCTGCATCGACATTCATTCGATCTGCTGCGATGACTTCGACATGCTCAATGCCTATAAAGCTCGCAACTTGCTTCATATAAGGCACGACAAAATCAACCGCACTGCCTACAGGTGCTCCGCCCGTCGCCACTACAAGATACATAGTGTCGATATTCAACAACCCTTCCGGCCCATTCTCTGTGTACCGAAACGTTTCACCGACGCGACAAATCATATCAACCCATGCCTTCAACGATGCCGGAATACCAAAGTTATACATCGGCGTTGCCACCACTAAAGTATTCGCTTCTTTGAGTTCTGCTAGGAGTGCATCGCTCTGCTCGAGCAAGGCGTTTTGCTCATCACTGCGCTCTTCGGCTGGCGTGTAGAACGCGCCGACATGCGCACCTGTCACCAACGCAATATCATTGTTTGATACGTCGCGCTCAGATACTTTTGCCGCCCCAGCCTTTTCCGTTAATTTCGTGATCAATTCATTTGCCAACATACGACTTGTTGACTGATCACCCTGAACACTTGCCGACAATGAGAGAATATTTAACGACACAATTAACTCCTACCTGTTTCTTAATGATGATGTTGTATCAGCAAGATCTTAATCTCGCGATGCGCTTAAACCATGTGATCTAGTATAAAGATTGCGCTAACGTTTATAAGAAGGTACTTTTGCTCTATATCATCAATTTTTTTGAACAATCATCACGAGCACGCACACATGAATCTAAACAGCCCTATTACGATTGAGGCACTCAAAGTCCTTGATGTGATAGACCGCCGAGGCAGCTATGCAGCGGCAGCCGAGGAACTCGATAAAGTTCCTTCCGCTCTGTCTTATGTGGTTCAAAAGCTCGAAGAACAGCTAGACGTAACCCTCTTTCAAAAACAAGGTCGCCGTGCAGTGCTTACCCCCGCAGGCCGCTACTTGCTTGAGCAGGGGCGAGAACTTTTAAACTCTGTAGAACGCTTGGCAGAACAAACACAGAACATCGCTCGCGGCTATGAAAGCAAACTGCGCATCGCGATCGATACCATTATCAACCGTCCGGCAGTTTATGCCGTCTTAAAGCAATTCTTGGATGAACACCCTCTCATCGAAATTGATGTGCGAGAAGAGGCATTAAACGGCTCTTGGGAGGCATTGATTCAAGATCAAGTAGACCTGCTTATCGGCGGTGTCGAGCCAATCCCTATCAACAAAGGCATTAGAACGGAACCTATTGGCAATCTCGAGTTAGCTTATGTTGTTGCCCCAACCCATCCGCTCGCGAAAAAGAAAGGCCCGTTTTCACCCAAACAACTAGAACATGAGAGACGAGTCGTAACCCATGACTCTGCCCGAGAGTCCGTTAGTTGGTCACGCGGCTTGCACAACTCAAACAAACACTTTTATGTCCCGAACAGTCATAGTAAACGCTTGGCGCAATTATCAGGCATAGGGCTTGGCTTCCTACCAAGACACTTAATTGAAAAAGATTTACAGGAAGGGAGTCTAATTGAGCTTGAGTTAACCGAAAAACACAGCACACCTAGTACACTCTATATAGCCTGGAAAACAGTCAATCGTGGAAAAGGTTTAAAACAGTTACGCGATTTATTTAGTTCAGAACTTACTCTTTAAGGATAAACATGAAGCATCTTAGTCTTGCTCTTATATTGGCATTTTCACTGTTCTCGAGCGCGACTGTTTTGGCAAAATCACTGCCAAATACGCAAAAAATCATTCAGGAAACAGACTTGTTTATGTCCAATCTAGCGAAGGGTGATGCGGAAACAGCGATCAACCTGATATCGATATACCTCGGGATTGATGCGGAGCAGTTTAGCCAGCGAGCCCAAAAAATCATTAGCGACATGAAACGCATTAACGCAAGCGCTGGCAACCCGATAGCGTATGCAAAGCTGGATGAGCAAAGTATAGGCGATCACTTCTTTAAAGCTCGCTACTTACTAAAGTACCAACAAGCCGCCATCGTTTGGGAAATCAATTTTTATCAACCTCAGAATGGTTGGCGTCTGGTAGATATCAGCTTCAATGCCGACATTAATGCCCTATTCAAGGAATAAAGTTCGAGCTTCAGAAAAGCAGCGCTAAGCAAGCAAGTGTTCAAGAATTCCACGCATTTCGTCGGGATTTTTGATCGTTTCACCCGCAACACTCTCTTGCTGATAACTGGCAAGATATTTACTGGCGAGTCGAGAAATCCAGAAACGCAACGCAGCCAGCTCCAAAAATAGCGGCCAGGCCTGTTCATCCTGATCGCTCCAAGCATGTTCTGCTTTATATCCATCTAGTAGTGACGACATAAGGGCCCGATCGTAGCGTCCATCACTCTTCGTCACCCAGTCATTCGCGCACACCGCCAAATCAAACAACAAGCCCTCCGTACAAGCGTGATAAAAATCAATCACTCCTGATACTCGGCCACCTTCAAATAAAACATTGTCTTTGAACAGATCACCGTGCACCGTCCCTTTTGGGCAAGCATCCAGTTGCTGACGATAGTCAGCGTAACGCGCGACACAACGCTCAAGTAGCGCCAAATCGTCTCGCGCGATATGAGAATCCCGCAAAGCGTTCAGCTTCCCTTGCATCCAAGAAAGATCTCTGACCAGAGGGCGATGCCCACCAAACGTGCCAACAGCGTGATGCATTGAACCTAGCCATCGACCGACTTCAAAGCAATTGTTGAGATCCACTTGGTCTTTCGCCTGCCCGCTCAAACAAGGAACAATTAACGCATCTTTACCATGCAGCTGAAAAAGCGCCCTGCCAGAGGAGTCAACCAAAGGCGCGGGCACGCTCAAGCCTTGCTCAGCAAGGTGGCGAGTCAGATCCACAAAAAACGGCAACTCACTAGCTGCCATATTTTCGAAAACCGTCAAGACCCAAGAAGTCACGTCACCGTTTTTCTGAGTATCAAGAAAGTAGTTTGTGTTTTCGATACCTGCACTAATACCCTCAAGCCGAAGACATTTGCCGAGCGAGAATCGCTCAAGAATCGCTGTTAGATCAGCAGCAAGGACGTGGGTAAAAACTGCCATAGGGCTCGATTTCGACTCTAATTATTGATTTTGCTCTTGGCTTTATGCGCGCTGCTTTGCCAGGAAAGCTGTTTACGAAGCTCGCTCTGTCGGAAGTTGCAAACAACGTGCGGCTCGAGAGACGAAATATACCGCTTATCACCCGCGTCCGCATCTTTAGTCGCAACATCAATATCGAGGTTCGCGATCTGCTTATAACAAAGAACCTTAAAATCAGTGGCTGAATTTTCGAAAGGCTCTAGCACGACAGCAGCGCCGGCGTCTGCCAACATAACCTCGGTACCAGGAGGGAAGGCCCCCAACATTAGAATGAAACGATCCACGAACTCGGCATCAAACTGCTTGTCTTTACATTCCCAAAGAATCGACTTCGCATCGCGGATCGATCTGGCTGGCGCATAACTTCGTTCTGAAGTCATAGCGTCAAATGCGTCAGCAATGGATACAAGTCGAGCGAAGAAGGGAATCTCATTGCCTTTAAGCTTCGCCGGATAGCCCTCACCATCTATTTGCTCATGGTGTGACACCACAACTTCTATCAATTCTCGAGATGCGTTGGTCTGCGAAAGCAATATTTTTCGACCCTCGAGCGGGTGCACCCTAATAACTGCGTACTCGGCACTACTCAACGCGCCTTCTTTTTCTAAGATCGCGCTCGGGATCATGATTTTGCCGACATCGCTCAGTAAGGCAGCAAGACCCAGCTCAACAAGCTCCGCACGCTTTAAACCCTGATTCAGTCCAAGGCACATCGATAACGCCGCCGTTCGGAAGGCATGCTCAACAAGATAGGAGGCAGGATTTTTTACTTGGCAGAGGAACATCCAAGCATACATGTTCGTCTCAATGCTAAGAGCACAAGATGCAAGCAGCGCTCTCGTGCTTTCAAGATCCACTTGTTTTCCGATTCGCAGCTGCGCATAAAGCTCATCCACACTTAAGACGAGATCATCCGCTAGCGCATAAGCGCGCCGGATCTCTTTCTCAAACGGAGCATTCACCGTGATGAGCTCCGGATTGTTTTTCCTGAGCCCGAAATCCACACTAAGCTCATGGGATTTATCCTGCGATCCCTCAACTTGATAACTACAGTAGTTATTCTCTCCTAGCACCACCATGCCCTTAAAAGCGATATATTCAATCAAGCGTAGCAAAAGGATGTGCATTCTTTGTCGCAAAAGCGCTTGATTCTGAAAACTTACGTAACAAGTCTGCAATTTTTCACGCAAAAGTATAAAATCGCGCGCCAGAGCACACTTTTAGCCTGAGCAATCCAGATGGAGAGCGTGCAAATTAATACCTGACTAATTTAGTGGGGTATTATATAATCTCGTTTTCGTCGGATGCCGTACTCTCTTTACTAGGCCTTGCCTGTTCAAAAGTAGGCTTTACCGATTTAAGTTTCGTAGAGCTGTCTTAACTCGTTCCGCGAAGCAACCAATACACACGCAACAAAGAGCACTGTCTGGAATGTCTGAATCTGACAAAGCTGTTAAAGACCTTATCAAAAATGAGTACCAGCATGGTTTCGTTACCGATATCGAATCGGAAACGTTTGAGCCTGGTCTAAACGAAGATGTGATACGCCGCCTTTCTGCAAAAAAGAAGGAACCTGAGTGGATGCTCGAGTGGCGTTTAAAGGCGTATCGTGCTTGGCTCGAAATGGATGAACCAGAGTGGGCACATGTTAATTTCCCGAAAATCGATTTTAACGAAATTGCTTATTACTCTGCGCCTAAGTCGAAAGACGACGGTCCGAAAAGTTTGGACGAAGTCGATCCAGAGCTGCTCAAAACCTATGAAAAGCTTGGGATTCCTTTGCACGAAAGAGCGCGCCTTGCCGGCGTAGCGGTTGATGCGGTGTTCGACAGTGTTTCGGTAACAACGACATTCAAAGAAAAGTTAACCGAAGCTGGCGTTATTTTTTGCCCTATTTCCGAGGCGGTGCATAAGCATCCCGAGCTGATCAAGAAATACATCGGCTCAGTGGTTCCTCAAAAAGATAACTTTTATGCAGCGCTCAACTCGGCTGTATTTTCAGACGGTTCATTTGTGTACATACCGAAGGGCGTTCGTTGTCCTTTGGAGCTGTCTACTTACTTCCGAATCAACGAAGCAAAGACCGGCCAATTCGAGCGTACATTGATTATTGCCGATGAAGGCAGCCACGTTAGCTACCTTGAAGGCTGTACCGCACCAATGCGGGATGAGAATCAGCTCCACGCAGCCGTCGTCGAACTCGTGGTGATGGACGATGCGGAGATAAAGTATTCGACAGTACAAAATTGGTATCCCGGCGACGAAGAAGGCCGTGGTGGCATTTATAATTTTGTGACGAAGCGTGGCTCGTGCATTGGACGCAACTCCAAGATTAGTTGGACGCAGGTTGAAACAGGCTCGGCAATTACCTGGAAATACCCGAGTTGTATATTGCGTGGCGAAGGCAGCGTTGGCGAATTTTATTCAGTTGCATTGACCAACAACGCACAGCAGGCCGACACCGGCACTAAAATGATCCACCTTGGCAAAAACACCAAGAGCACAATCATTGCCAAAGGGATTTCAGCAGGAAAAAGTGACAGCAGCTATCGCGGCTTAGTGAAAATCGGCCCCGGTGCGGAGGGTGCTCGCAACTATACACAGTGCGACTCATTGCTCATCGGCGACAAGTGTGGTGCACACACGTTCCCGTATATCGAAAACAAGAACAAGAGCGCCATCGTGGAACATGAAGCAACGACTTCAAAAGTCAGCGATGACCAATTGTTCTTATGTCAGCAGCGCGGGATTGACGCTGAACGTGCAGTTTCCATGATCGTGAATGGTTTCTGTAAGGAGGTGTTTAAAGAGCTTCCTATGGAGTTTGCGGTAGAAGCAACAGCCCTACTCGAAGTTAGCCTCGAAGGCAGCGTCGGCTAAGTAAATGAATGACTTGTGCGTTGCAAATTGGCAGGGCACCAAAGCGGAAAGGTACACATGTTAGAGATTAAAGACTTACAAGCCTCGGTAGAAGACAAGCAAATTCTAAAAGGTCTAAACCTTGAGGTAAAAGCAGGCGAAGTACACGCAATCATGGGTCCAAACGGGAGCGGTAAAAGTACCCTTTCTCAGGTTCTTGCAGGCAACGAAGCTTACGAAGTTACCGGCGGTGCGGCAACGTACAAAGGACAAGACCTTCTTGAGTTATCGATAGAAGAGCGTGCGCGAGAAGGTGTTTTTCTGGCATTCCAATATCCAGTTGAAATCCCAGGCGTCAGTAATCTGCAGTTTTTACGCACCGCCATCAATAATATTCGCCAACATCGCGGTCAGGATGAGATTAACGCGTCGGAATTTATGAAGCTTGCAAAAGAGAAAATCAAGCAAGTGAATCTTGATCCATCGTTCCTGAAACGAGGCGTAAACGAAGGCTTCTCTGGCGGCGAGAAGAAACGCAATGAAATCATGCAAATGCTAATGCTTGAACCTTCGCTAGCCATTCTCGACGAGACCGACTCGGGGCTAGACATCGACGCATTGCGCGTTGTCGCAGATGGCGTTAATGCGCTTCGCTCACCAGAGCGAGCCGTTGTGATGGTGACACACTATCAGCGCCTACTCGACTACATCGTGCCTGACTACGTTCACGTGCTCTCTGGTGGCAAGATTATTAAATCCGGCGGTAAAGAGCTTGCTCTTGAACTGGAAGAGAAAGGCTATGGCTGGTTGGGTATAGACGAAGAAGCAGAGGCTTAATCCATGACGCAGTTTGGTTCTTTAAGCATCCTTGATGAGGCATTGTCGAATGCGCACCCTGAGGTGATTGCATCTATTCAGGCAAGCACACGGGCAACGCTTGCCAGCGCAAATCTTCCAACCCGACAAACGGAGAACTGGAAGTATTCTTATCGCCGTCTTGGTGATTTAAGTAGGCTCAATCGAAGTGAGAAAAGCGACGGCCAATCCCACATCGAAGCCGTAAGCAATGCCGTCGTTATCAACGTTTTCAACGGCATCGTGGATCAATCATCCATTGACGCCGTTTCATTGGATGGTCTCAGCGTTCTACGTTTTGATGCGATCGATGCGGTGCAGGCAAAATTGGTTCAAGAGCATACAGTTGGCCATCAACAAGGCGAACTAGAGCAACTCAACGGCGCTTTGTTTGATGATGCGATTTTTATCGATGTCGCGAAAAACACAGCGCTAACCCAGCCGATACAACTAAACTTTATCCACTCAGGGGCGGGCCTCAGCACGCCTCGTGTGTTTGTACACATGGGACAAAGCGCTCAGGCTACAATCATAGAAGCGCATCAAATCGAGGATATGGAAACCGCATTTGTTTCAAACCAGATGACGGCGCTTGTTTCTTCAAACGCAAAATTAAATTACTTGCGTATGAATCCAATTGCAGATTTCTACAAGCTAGCCACCGCAACACGAGCTATCCTCAAGCGCGATGCTGTATTTGAAAGCGACTCGCTGTGCTTAGGCGCAGGTATGGGGCGACATGATCTGCATGTACTGATGACCGAGCCGGGCGCGCACTGCGAGTTAAACGGCGTGGTTGTCACCAAAGAAAAACAGCATTTTGATAATCATACGAACATCGAACATATCGCCTCCAACTGCACCAGCGAAGAAAACTATCGCTGCATTGCTGATGATAAGTCTCACATTGTTTTCAACGGCAGAATTCATATCCACAAGGATGCCCAGAAAACTCTTGGCGAAATGAACAATCGCAACCTTCTTCTCTCAAACAGTGCCGCAATTGACACAAAGCCAGAGTTAGAGATTTACGCAGACGATGTAAAGTGTGCGCACGGCGCAACGATCGGCCAGCTAAACGAGAAAGAAGTGTACTATTTGAAGACACGTGGTTTGAGCGATGATCAAGCGCGGCAAATGCTAACGCTTGGCTTCGTACTTGAACTTGTTCGTGCCGTCCCTATTGAAGATCTAGCAAAACGCTGGGAAGAGAGCCTTTCTCAACTTCTTAGCTTCCAAGAGAAATAGCGAAGGGTGATTTAATGCGTGCATCAAGCTCATCAGCTTTTGGCGTAAGCGAAAACTCAAGTCTAGCCAACGCTGCGCGACGAGACTTCCCGATCCTGGAACAGAGTATCGGCAAGAATCCGCTTATCTATTTAGATAGTGCTGCGAGCGCTCAAAAACCGAGTGCGGTGATAGACGCGATGACCGCCTATTACCACTCGGACAACGCGAATGTGCATCGTGGCGCCCATACGCTCGGTGATCGAGCGACCGCTTCGTTTGAAGGCGCTCGCGATAAAGTACGCGCTTTTCTCAACGCTCGCGAACGCGAAGAGATCATTTGGACAAAAGGCACCACCGAAGCAATTAATTTGGTCGCCAATGGTTTGGCCGACCGACTAAGCGAAGGCGATGAAATCATCGTTACCCGAATGGAGCATCATGCCAATATTGTACCGTGGCAAATGCTTGCAGAGCGGACTGGTGCGGTCGTCAAAGTTTGGGAAATAAACCAAGCTGGAGAACTCATTTCGAACGGCTTCGAACAGTTACTTAGCGCCAAAACCCGAATCCTTGCATGCACGCACGTGTCTAATGTTCTAGGTACGATAAACCCAGTAAAAGACATGATTGCCAAGGCTAGAGCGGCAGAGGTCATTACTGTGATTGATGGCGCACAGGCGACGCCGCATTTCTCAGTCGATGTACAAGATTTAGATTGTGACTTTTACGCGTTCTCATCGCATAAATTATTCGGCCCAACCGGGATCGGTGTGTTGTATGGGAAGCGAGAACAGCTAGAAGCCATGCCACCCTATCAAGGCGGTGGTGAGATGATCGAACGTGTTAGTTTTGAGGGAACGACCTTCAACAAACTACCTTACAAATTCGAAGCCGGAACACCCGCCATAGGCGAATCTGTTGGCCTTGCGAGCGCCATTGACTACCTGAACGCCCATGATCGACTGGCGCTTGAAAAGCATGAAAACGAGTTGCTTGAAAATGCCTTGCAGCAAATGTCAGGCATCGACGGCATGTCGATGATCGGCACGGCTGAAAACAAAGTGCCTGTCATGTCATTTAAGATAGATGGGCTTCACCCTAGCGATATAGGCATGCTGCTGGATCAACAAGGGATTGGCATTCGCACAGGACACCATTGTGCTATGCCGTTGATGGATTTTTATGGCTTGCCCGGTTGTGCGCGCGCCTCATTCGCGTTCTACAACACACACGAAGAAGTAGACCAATTATTTAAAGCACTCGCTAAAATAAAGCGAATGTTCGCTTAGTTAAGATCTGAGAATCAGTTATGAGTATTGCGACATTTGAGCCAAATCAATCTGTTTCGTTTTCTGAAGCAGCTTGCACACACATCGCTAAAGAAATCGAGAAAAGCGGCGGAGACAAACTTTTTCGCCTCTACCTCCAAACGAGCGGTTGCTCAGGCTATATGTACGAGACAGAGCTTGTTGATACGCCGGCCGAAGGAGATGTTCAGTTTGAACAGCATGGTGTCAGCGTCTCAGTCCCAGCTAAAGACTTAGCCGTTCTGGCAGGTACTGAAGTCGACTTTATCAAAGTTGGCTTGAACAGCATGTTCCAATTCAGAAACCCTAACGTGACAGGCGAATGCGGTTGTGGCGAGAGCTTTTCCGTAACAGAGGAAGCGTAATTAATGGCTGAACGCGAAGTAGTAGTGACAAAACGCGAAATAGCCGCGCGCATTGTTCCTGCAGGCACAGAAATCTCCATTCCAAAAGACACCTTTGTCACCATCACCCAATCTTTGGGTGGCACCTTTACCGTCTCTGTAAATGGCAATCTTGCCCGAATTGAAGGCCGCGATGCCGACGCATTAGGCAAAACGGTCGTCTATGAAGAGGTGGCAGCACCAGAAGACGGCTCGGTCAGTGAAGAGCAGGTATGGGCCGCTCTAAACCAAGTATACGACCCAGAAATCCCAGTTAGCGTTGTAGAGCTTGGACTGATCTACAATTGTAAGGTCAAACAAAATGAGCAAGACGCAAGCAAGTATGACGTGTTCATCACGATGACATTAACGGCGCCGGGTTGCGGCATGGGCCCCGTTATCGTCGATGATGTGCGTCATTATGTGGCTCGAGTGCCAAATGTCAGTCGCGTAGAGGTAGATTTGGTTTTTGACCCTCCTTGGAATAACGACATGCTATCGGACGAAGCAAAATTGGAACTAGGACTTTTATAAGCATGAGCCTCCCTACTCTCGAAACATTTAAAGCAAACCCTTTAGGTTCAACAACGACCATCGAAGACGTGATTGATGCCTTTGAGTTCTTAGATGACTGGGAGGAGCGCTACGGCTACATCATTGACCTTGGCAAATCATTGCCTGAGTTTCCGGACTCACAGCGAGTCGAAGAAAATTATGTGCACGGATGTCAAAGCCAAGTGTGGCTAATCCATCACTATGATGCAGAAAGCAAAAAGCTGTATCTCATGATTGATAGCGATGCGATCATCGTTAAAGGGCTCGCTGCGATCGTGTTAGCAACACTAAATGCAAAAACCCCCCAAGATATTCTATCCATGGATGTCGAAGCCAGCTTTGAGAAGATAGATCTCATGCGACATATTAGCCCATCGAGAGGTAATGGACTCAGAGCCATGCTGGAACTGATCAAACAAGCGGCTGAAAAATACCAATAGCCGTTCCTAGGCAAGGAGTAGGTGACTAGAATGATCGATAAGGATTCAATTCATCACTCCTCATCCGCGAAAGCGGAGTCCTCACACCACGCCCCCTATCCTGCTGAACAGACCGCCCCGCTAATTGAAAACGTCTTCAGCGATGCTGAGTCGTACTTTAAAGCGCTCAAGCACTGCATGGAGCATGCGCGATTTCAAATCGACATGGAGGTGTATATTTACGAATCCAAGCACCTAGGCAAGCACGTTTCTGAGGCACTAAAGCACGCAGCTCAACGAGGTCTTACTGTAAGACTTCTCACAGATGGCTACGGGATCAGTCACGACTTTGAGAGCACAGCCCGCGATCTGGTTGCCCACGGCGTCGATGTGCGTATCCACAAACCGCTGCCATGGAATCTGGAACATTGGCGCTATTCTGTCACGCACACACACGGCCTCCGAAAATGGTTCTTTCTCTTACTGGCTATCAACAAACGCAATCATAGAAAAACAATCGTCATAGACCACCAACACTTGTTCATGGGCAGCATCAATGTGAGCAACAGCCATCTGCATACAGATCATGGCGGTCAAAATTGGCGCGATACTGCGCTACATGTTCAGGGGGCTTCACTAAAACCGATTGAGCAGGCCTTTGAGGCCAGTTGGAACTACTCGAAGCGAAAAGTAAGGCGGGTCATTTCAAAAAAAGCGATGAACTCCAATTTCTTGCTCAACTACACCCGCACTTTACGGAATCATCATGATCATCTTTTACTGTCAAAAATATGGGGAGCAAAACAGCGAATACTCATCACTAATGCTTACTTCGTACCAGAGAATACACTACTCCGCGCCTTAGTCGGTGCCGCCAAAAAAGGCGTTCGCGTTAGCATTATTTTGCCCGAAGAATCAGATGTATTCTTTATGCCTTGGGTGGCGGCATACTTTTATCGCGTTCTATTAAGCGCAGGCGCAAAAATATACGAATACACTCCTGCCATGTTACACGCAAAGACGATTGTCATAGATGATTGGTGCACGATCGGCTCGAGCAACTTAAATCACCGAAGTTTCCGGCACGATCTTGAAGTCGATTACATTGTTCAAACGGACGATGCACGCGCGCAATTATTGCAAGATTTTGAGTCCGATATTGCGCAGTCAACGGAACAAAGGCTGGAAGATTTAGGCAAGAAGAAAACGTGGCGCTTGTTACTCGGAGCGGTGATCCTACTCTTATTCGGTCGCTGGCTTTAGCGCACTCGCCGCCCAAAGACACACATTTAACTACCAAATAATCAACACATCATCCTGCTGAATGTTTACCCGTCCCGGATCAATATTGACCGTACCGCTGGCAAAGTTCGGATGCACCTGCGAGACCGTTAATACGGTCTTGGTATTGTTCAACTCGATCCCCGTTCGCTGAAAAGCATCATGATAATTATAGCTACGATAAACACTCAGTTTATCCCCGGGTTTTAGACCTGAACTCGCGCCGGAACCAAAGTGCAAGATTTTCCCATCAACACGCGCAATACGCGTCATAAACGGCTGACAACGCAGCTGTTGATCGAGAGAGTAAGCCATATCATCGAGCAAAGCGGCAACCGCTTGCCCATAACCCATTTTCCAGAACACTTGAGAACCAAAGCCAACCTGCTCTTCGATACCGACTGTCCAGGCGCCTTCGGTCGCAAAATTGCTCTGCCAAATTAATTCTCCACTCAAGCCATCATGAACAAACAGATCAACCGAAAACCGTCGACGCTCATTCGCCTGAGCAAAAAATTTAATGCTACGCCTCCACAATGACGTGGAATAGGCTTTCGGGTTAACCAAGCCAAGATCTCTTACCACACCAGAAACGACGAACTGAACATTCAATTGTTTCGCATACGTCATGGCTTGAGTCAGCATACGCTGCCCATCCAAAGAGGTAGGCGCATTATACGCATCCGCAAACGGTGCATCGTAACCGCGTTCAAACAACACCATTGACTCATGCGCAGACAAAGACTCCGCCAACGCACTCGTGAGACCATGCTCTATTCCATTCAAGCCACCAATACTCGCCTGCCCTGGAACCTGAAGATTAAAACCGAGAAGTGCCAGTGATTTCTTATACTTTCCTGCATCTGATCCTGGACACTCTGGAACGCGCTCTAGATCAGCAGCATAGCGAATACTGATCGTCT
This sequence comes from Oleiphilus sp. HI0079, assembly GCF_001635105.1. Taxonomy (NCBI): domain Bacteria; kingdom Pseudomonadati; phylum Pseudomonadota; class Gammaproteobacteria; order Oceanospirillales; family Oleiphilaceae; genus Oleiphilus; species Oleiphilus sp. HI0079. The sequence goes on along the minus strand of NZ_LWFT01000506.1, from coordinate 2,901 downwards.
CTTCGTTTACGTTTTCTTCAAGAATTTGTTCGCGCCGAACACTAACCTGACTATCGGCGTTCAATTCATCACTCACTAAAACGCCATTTTTCAACGATTGATGGCTCGACAAACGAACACCAAACTCAAGCATGGCTTGACGCAATGCGTCTAGACGCGCCGCCTCTCGGGCCTCCGCGTAACTGACATCTTTGGTTGAGGCAGAGCCAGTCACTTCGATCCACTCGGAATGCGCAGAAAAACTCGCAGCAAACATAACCGCAATGAGACATAAAAATGACAGCATAGGTTTCATGGCGCGCCTCCTAATTCAAGTGATATTGTCGACTCATCGGAGCTCGACTAACACGACTGGGCGAGCCAGCCTCTGGTATCGGACGAATACAATCGGCACTCGCTTTGAAACTATTGACGTTGTTTATGCAATCGATGAAGTTACCCGGCAGGGACAATTCAAGTACCGTTTCAATACCCGTCTTTTCATTTTCGACAATCGACACCACTCGAGCCCCACGAATTACCGTCTCGATTTGTGTGGAATAACTGTCGCTTTGCAGCTCAAAATCGGTCACCGACGAGCTTCCCGCGAGCGAAAGCCCATAAACGCGTTCAGCAAGATTTCGGTATGCATCAAGCTTTGAAGCCCGAATCGCCAGCAGACGCTTCGGATCGGCCTTACCATCCTCGGTTGCCTGATAAAATGCATAGCCGGTTGCCTGAAGAGTAACAGGCGGCTTTGCTTCAACCCCCTCCTCTTCCGACTCGGCTAACAATGGAAAAGGCCAAAGAAAAGCAAGCGCAACGATCATGAACGAAAAGTATCTGTACCTAGACATTAAGAAAACTCCGAATCTTGACGCGATATGATGCTCACTCCAAACGGCACGTCAGAGGGCGATCATCGACTTAAGTATCCAGTGGTGATTCAAATTCCATGCCACCAATTTTAGGAGAAGCCTTGCCGCTTTATAGCCCGCAAAACCGGGCACATCTCAAAAGGTAATTGCGAATTCGTGACGCAGATGTCTTTGTACTCGACAACATTTAGATACAATCTGCAGAGTTGATCGTTTTTTCAGAATTACTTGGAAGTCATCCTATATGCAAACCGGATTTGTCAGAGGTCTATTTTTCTTCCTCAGCCTCTGTATCGGTGCACAAGCCTTCGCAGGCTATCGCACAATGCTCGACCCCCGCTCAATGGCAATGGGTGGCACTGGCGCCGCTGCTGCAACCAAATTCAACGCGTCTTACCATAACCCCGCACTGATTGCTTTTAACAGAGGGAGCAACCCAGACAGATTATTCGCTAGCGCATCGTTCGGTGCTCGAGAGCTATACAACACCGACTGGGATAACAACCTTCTCGAATTTCAAGATAGCAACGTCGTTGAGGATTATGACAATAACGCTACAGCAGATAACGCTATACGGGTTCGAGAAAGCTTACGAGACCTGAATATGGAGAGTTATCGAAAAGACGAAACCTCGTTATTCAGCCTCTTAATTGATACTGACCCGGTCACGCTCAATTTTTATACCCGAAGGGATATTCGCGAAATGACCGTGATTCGAAATCGAGACGAAGCCTTACTTGGAGAGCTAATCTATGAGGCGAATAATGGTATCTCGAGAGTCGGCAGCTTAGAGGACTCAATGGTCTCGACGGTCGATAACACCTACGTTGATATCAGCGAGTTTGGTGTCACCGTCGCAACAACGAACGTCATCTCTTACAACATGCCAATATCGTGGGGATTCACGCCCAAGCTAATGGAGATACGTGGCTCTCATCGCGGAGAACGCGTCTTAGATTACGATCCTGAGAATCCGCCAGATAAACGCGTTAGCAATGACTTTCTAGAGTGGAACGTCGATCTTGGCTTCTCAATGCTGATGACTGAGTCGTTTATGCGCGAAGAGCTTGGTATGTCTGGCCCACTTCTGGATGGAGAATGGATCTTCTCGCTTGTTGGCATGAACATGATACCAACCGACTTTACGCCTTATCATCCCGTGGGCAACTTCTTTATAACCTACCCAGGAACAGCGCGCGCTGTGCAGGCGCTTTACCAGTTTGGTGTGGCGCATTACCGCCAGAACTATATGCTCACGATGGATATCGATCTCACCGAAAACGAAGTTTATGACTTTGAAGGTTTGACGCGCTTCTTAAGCATGGGCGGAGAGTACTATTTGCGCGACGACTTTCATCTAAGAGCAGGCATGCGATTTAACTTAGCGCAGACTTCAGAAGCGGCAAAAGACAAAGCCATCCTAACTGGCGGCTTTATGTACCAACCTCATGGCTTGAGCATCGAAGCTGCCGCAATGGTGAACGAAGTTGAACTCGGCGGTACCATTGGTATTGGTTATGCGTTTTAGCTAAGCTAGGCGCATGCTTCAGCCAACACACTTTCCTTTTATCGACACCCCCGGCACCGTATATGTGGTCGGTGGCGCTGTGCGAGATGAACTACTCAATACACCGATAAAAGACCATGACTGGGTGATCGTCGGCGCAACGCCGGAGCAGATGACGAAAGCCGGCTACCAACAGGTTGGCGCAGACTTCCCTGTATTCCTCCACCCCGAGACAAAAGAAGAATATGCACTCGCGCGTACCGAACGCAAACGAGGTCGGGGCTATCACGGTTTCGTTTGTGACTTTGATAGCAGCGTTACCCTCGAGCAAGACCTGGAGCGCCGCGATCTGACCATCAATGCAATGGCACGCTCTAAAAACGGGGAATTGATTGACCCATTCTGCGGCAAAGCTGATCTAGAAGCCCGAATCCTGCGCCATGTTTCACCCGCCTTCATGGAAGACCCCCTACGCATTCTGCGCATTGCGCGTTTCAGCGCACGTTTTGCCCCTCTGGGTTTTTCTATCGCGCCAGA
>NZ_LWFT01000505.1:0-423 GCF_001635105.1 Oleiphilus sp. HI0079 | reverse complement strand
GCTGGTTCGAGCCCAGCTCGGGGAGCCAATCTCAACACCCCTCTTTGTATACAACGAATCCGTGGCAAACTCGATGACTTTGCCTAGTTCGAGCCCAGCTCGGGGAGCCAATCTCAACACCCCTCTTTGTATACAACGAATCCGTGGCAAACTCGATGACTTTGCCTAGCTCGAGCACAGCTCGGGGAGCCAATCTCAACACCCCTCTTTGTATACAACGAATCCGTGGCAAACTCGATGACTTTGCCTAGTTCGAGCCCAGCTCGGGGAGCCAATCTCAACACCCCTCTTTGTATACAACGAATCCGTGGCAAACTCGATGACTTTGCCTAGCTCGAGCACAGCTCGGGGAGCCAATCTCAACACCCCTCTTTGTATACAACGAATCCGTTGCAAACTCGATGACTTTGCCTAGCTCGAGCA
>NZ_LWFT01000504.1:0-556 GCF_001635105.1 Oleiphilus sp. HI0079 | reverse complement strand
CATCCCGGTGAATTCATTAAAGCTACATATCTAGAGCCTTTCGGTTATAGCTGTCGCTTTCTTGCTAAACAATTAGATGTGGCATCATCTACTCTAAATCGTATTCTAAAGGGGCAAAGCGGTGTTACGCCTGAAATGGCTTTGAGGCTGTCAAAAGCTGTCGGCCGCACTCCTGAGAGTTGGCTTGCAATGCAAGATAACTACGACCTTTGGCAGGCAAAGCAAAATATTAATTTGGGCAATGTGCACTCAGTTTCTTTTGAAGCTGCGTAGTAGAAATATAACCAAGCGTTGGGCTGGACAGCCAATGCTGCTCATTGTCTGCCCTTTATAGCGGCGTTATACGCTCTAAGGGAAGTTATGAGTAATAAAGGAGCTGGCTTATTTAGCCTCATCGCGAGTGGTGCGTTTACCGCTATTTGGTGGGTCTATTTGTTCGGCGTAAAACCTGACTGCTTATCGTCAATCGAGTAAGCAAAGCAGGCTTTTCTGTTTGCTATTTCGCCATCCCAAGCTGGTTCTTGGTTATTTATTTATACTCTCGTTTCAATATTCA
>NZ_LWFT01000503.1:0-396 GCF_001635105.1 Oleiphilus sp. HI0079 | reverse complement strand
ACAACGAGTGCAATATCGGCGACGTTGTAACTATTCAGGAGACTCGTCCGTTGTCTAAGACGAAGTCCTGGAAGCTAGTTACCGTTGTTGAGAAGGCAGCTAAAGTCTAACCCAGAGTGTTTGGAGAACTAAGATGATGCAGACGGAAAGTATGCTCGACGTAGCCGACAACAGCGGTGCGCGCCGAGTTCAGTGTATAAAAGTACTGGGTGGCTCTCATAGACGTTACGCACGAATCGGCGACGTAATTAAGGTCACCGTTAAGGAAGCGATTCCACGTGGTAAGGTTAAGAAAGGACAAGTATTGAACGCGGTTGTTGTGCGTACCCGTAAAGGCGTTCGTCGCCCTGACGGTTCGTTGATCAAGTTTGATGGTAATGCAGCAGTTCTTTTGAA
>NZ_LWFT01000502.1:0-18792 GCF_001635105.1 Oleiphilus sp. HI0079 | reverse complement strand
GAATTACCTTAATGGGCGTTAGCCTCGCCGAGGCGGAGATTCATCCAGATCGGGAGTTGGCAATTAATCCTGGTCAGGTTTTTGGTGAAATAGAGGGTATTGCCGGGATCGATCCTGCGTTTGGTATGGAGGCGGTATGGATCGAGCCTGATAAGAAAGATCAGGCGCAGGCTTTGGGATATACAGTTGTGGATGCGAGTACCGTTGTTGCCACGCACATGAATCAGTTGCTTCAGAAGCATGCCTACGAATTGATCGGGCACGAAGAGGTTCAGCAGTGGCTTGACCAGCTAGGGAAGCAGGCGCCTAAGCTAGCCGAAGAACTCGTCCCCAATACCTTGAGTGTTAGTAGTCTGCTTAAAGTCTTGCAGAATCTTTTGCAAGAGGATGTGCCGATTAAAGATATGCGGTCTATTGCGGAAGCGCTGATAAGTCGCGCTCCGAAGGGTGCTGAGCCAGATCAGCTTACGGAGGCATGTCGTCAGGGTCTGAAGCGGCTTATCGTTCAAACCTTAATTGAGAATGCCGCTGAGATCCCGGTTATTACGCTAGAACCCGAGCTGGAACAGCTATTGCTTAAGTCAGTACAGCAAGCGCAGAAAACTGGCGCGCCGGATGAGTTAGGAATGGTGCTAGAGCCGGGGATTGTAGAGAATTTGCAGCGATCTTTGAGTGATGCAGTACAGCGACAGGAAATGCTAGGTAACCCAGCAATACTGCTGGTTTCCGCTCCGGTCAGACTCGCGATGGCGAAGTTCTCGCGCTTTGTAAACGACAGTGTTCGGGTTCTCTCATACCAAGAAATTCCGGATAACAAACAAATAAATATTGTCGCGACCGTAGGTCAATAAATTGACGAGCTGGGTAAAGAACTATGAAAGTTAAGCGTTATTTCTCTCATTCTATGCAGGATGCTTTACGTCAGATCCGCGAAGATCTTGGTCCGGATGCCGTTATCCTCTCCAACTCCAAGCAAAATGGCGGTGTCGAGATTTTGGCAACTGCGGAATATGATGAGGAGCAGTTCGATCCATCAAGTGAGCAGAGAGCTGCCCAGTCTCGGTCAGATCACCGCGTCGCTGAGCGTGAAAGTGCTCGATTCAATGCAGTGAGTCCATCCGAATTGGCGCGCCAACGTGCAGAGAAAAGTATCAAGCTTCAAGAAGAGCTAGAGCGAAGCCGCGACAAAATCACTTCTGTTAAGAACAAGCGCGAACAAACGCAGATCTCTGCGCGAAAAGAGCGAGTAAGTGAGCGTCCTGCTTTTCAAAATCCGGCGCAGCAATCAGGCTTTGCGGGCCGAGCTTCATCTCGTGATGACACGACTCAATCCCAGCATGATGATGCCATTGTCATTATGCAGCAGGAGTTGAAAGAGCTTCGTCATTTAATTTCCAAACAGTCTCAGCGCAATGAAGAGGCCCGTGCGCAGGTTAATGTTAACCCTGCAAACACGATGTTGACCGAACGGCTCGAGAGTATAGGAATTCAAAATCCCATTAGAGAGCAGTTGGGTGAGAGGCTTTCAGCCGAACACGACTTTGATACAGCTTGGGCGAAAGTGCGAAAGCAGCTGCACTCTGCGATACAAACCGAGTATAGCGAGATCATCGATATGGGAGGGGTCGTTTCTCTTGTTGGTCCAACGGGAAGTGGCAAAACGATGACCGTCGGTAAGTTGGCGGCGCGTTATGTCATGCGACATGGCGCAGAGAGCTTGGCTCTGGTGACCACAGATCGTTATCGTATTGCAGCGCATGAGCAGTTGAAGGTGTTTGGACGTATTCTGAATGTGCCAGTGCATGTAGTGGATGAGGAGAACTGCCTCGACGATATTCTAGACAGGTGTTCTGATCGCAAACTCGTTCTGGTTGATACGGCAGGGCTGATGCAAAGCGACCGTTCATGGAATGAGCAATTGAAAGAGTTGAAGATGTCTGCACACAGGATTCAAAACTATCTTGTTATGCCGGCAACGGGTCAGTATGCCGTCATGAAGGCGAACTATAAGCATTACAAAATGGTGGGTCTTGCCGGTACGATTTTAACCAAGCTCGATGAGGCTGTCAGTCTTGGCGAGGCCATCAGTTACCTCGTTGCGAGTAAGTTGTCCTGCGCATATGTGACTGACGGGCAGCGCGTTCCTGAAGATATTCATCTTGCTAACAAAGAAGACTTGTTGAATAAGGCGGAGGAGTTATTGAATAACTCCGAGCGATGGGTGACAATTCCTGATCACGACTCGGTGCAACAGAACACCGATTATGCATTATCCGATTTTGCCTAAACATCACTGGCGCATGAATAAGCCTATTGTTTTTTTATGCCTGGCGAACTTTGCTATTCGCTTCACTAAAGTTCGTGCTATGTTTTTGCATCTAAGAAGTAAAACAAAAGGATACGATTAAGTATGGCGAATTCTAGCCCTGTTCAAGTTATCGCTGTAACCGGCGGAAAGGGTGGTGTGGGTAAAAGCAACGTCTCGATCAACCTTTCTATTGCACTCGCTGAGTTAGGTCGACGAGTCATATTGCTAGATGCCGACTTGGGGCTTGCCAATATCGATGTCCTGCTTGGGATTACCGCTAAAGGCAACATCGCGGATGTTGTGTCTGGTGAGTTATCGCTTCGAGATATTCTTGTCGAAGGGCCGAAAGGCGTCAAAGTTGTTCCTGCTGCTTCTGGCACCCAGAAAATGGTTGCGCTAAACCACATGGAGCATGCGGGGCTGATCAATGCGTTCAGCGAACTCTCTCAAGACCTTGATGTTTTGATTATTGATACTGCTGCAGGAATATCTGACGGCGTTGTTTCGTTTGTTCGCGCAGCACAAGAGGTGCTCGTTGTGGTGACGGATGAGCCTACATCCATAACTGACGCTTACGCACTTATTAAATTGCTTAATCGCGACTATGATATGTACCGCTTTAGAGTGCTGGCCAATATGGTCCGCTCTCCAGAAGAGGGGCGACATTTGTTTTCGAAGCTAACGACCGTTACAGAGCGTTTTCTAGATGTTGCTCTACAGTACGTAGGAAGCGTTCCATTTGACGAGAATGTCAAGAAAGCGGTGCAGCGTCAGCGCCCTGTTCTTGAAGCGTATCCTAGAGCAAAGGCGTCCATTGCTTTTAAGCAGCTTGCGCAAAAAGCCGATTCATGGCCTTTGCCTAGTACTCCAAGAGGGCATTTGGAGTTTTTTGTAGAGCGTTTGGTGCAGGCTTAAGTTACTCCAAACACTTACGATCACCTTTATTCGGAAACCGGGATGGTAATAGGGACGCTGTCTCGGTTTTTTATTGTTAATTTAGATGTATAACGAAAACGAAACGCAATACGCAGAAGAGTTAATCGTTACGCATGCGCCTCTGGTTAAGCGCATTGCGCATCACCTCATGGCTCGCTTGCCTGCAAGCGTTCAGGTGGACGACCTAATTCAGGCCGGAATGATTGGCTTGCTCGAAGCGGCGGGGAAGTTCGAGTCAGGCCATGGCGCGACTTTCGAAACCTACGCGGGCATTCGTATTCGCGGTTCGATGATGGATGAGGTGCGCAAAGGTGACTGGGTGCCGCGTTCGGTCCACAGGAATGCGCGACGAATCGCGGAAGCCATTCGGAAGGTTGAAGTTCGCACAGGTGGTGATGCGAGCGATGAAGATGTCGCCGCAGAGCTTGAAATGACATTAGATGAATACTTCACCTGTCTCAAAGATAGCAACGCTGGCAAGCTTTTCTCGCTGGATGAGTTAGCAGAAAACACAGAGGGAAGTGGCCACGAGTTTGAAAGTTCAGCTGTGAATGATCGACCAAGTGAAGCCGTTAGCGTGCATGCGTTTAAGCATGCGCTTGCTGGTGAAATCGAGGGGTTGCCAGAGCGTGAGAAGCTTGTTTTGTCACTTTATTATGAAGAAGAGATGAATCTTAAGGAAATTGGACTAATACTAGATGTCAGCGAGTCACGTGTTAGCCAGATTCACTCTCAGGCAACGATGCGTTTAAAGTCCCGTATGCATGAGTGGGTCGAATAAAACTCTGATTTTAATTAAATGCGATAAAGCTATTGATTTGGCAGTAAAAAAACTGGCTAGACTGATAACAAAGGCTAGACTTCAGGGTAGGGTTTGAAGCGCTAATATGAGGTTTCGACAGCATTGGAGGTCGACTTGAATAAAGATATGAAAATCCTTGTGGTAGATGACTTTTCTACGATGAGGCGAATAATTAAAAACCTACTGAGAGATTTGGGGTTTACTAATACCGATGAAGCAGATGATGGCAATACTGCGTTGCCCATGCTTAAAACCGGTAAGTATGACTTTTTAGTGACGGACTGGAACATGCCTGGTATGACGGGCATTGAATTGCTCAAGACAGTTCGGGCTGATGATGACCTTAAAACACTCCCAGTTCTCATGGTGACGGCTGAAGCAAAACGCGATCAGATTGTTGCTGCCGCGCAAGCAGGCGTAAATGGTTATGTTGTAAAACCATTCACCGCTGCCGTGCTTAAAGAGAAAATCGAAAAGATTTTTGAGCGTATCGACGCCTAAAAGAGTGCTTATGACTGAACAAACTTCTACCTCAGGAGCGTCGAGCAATATTGAAGATGTCGATGGTTTTGAACTTCTCCTAAAAGAACAGGCTAACAAACTGAAAGAGGCGGTAGACGGGGGAGATATATCTTCTGCGTTGGCTGTGATTTCCGATATTAATCAGACTCGCGATAAAACGCTCTACGTTGAAGTCGGCCGTTTAACGCGAAGCTTGTACGAGTCTATTCGCAACTTCCAGATCGATTGCGGTGATGCGCAAAGCCAGGAAGAACTCTCCAAAATTAATGATGCGTCGGATCGTCTAGCGTATGTGGTCGATATGACAAGCAACGCGGCCAACAAGACGATGGATCTTGTCGAAGACACAATGCCCTATGCATCGCACATGAATACAGAAGCTAAGCAGCTCAAGTCAGAGTGGGAAAAGCTTCGCCGAAAAGAGATGACACCAAGTGAGTTTCGTGACCTTTCCGGTCGGATGGATGGTTTTTTGGAACAGCTTACGAACGACTCCGATAAGGTGTATCAGAATCTTTCAGCTATCTTATTAGCACAGGATTTTCAGGATTTGACGGGCCAAGTAATTAATCGAGTTACAGGTTTGGTTAAAGAAGTTGAAGAAAACCTCGTTAACTTAGTAAGTATGGCAGGCAAAGTTGACACCATCACCGGTACTGTCCACGACATTGAATCTGTCGGGACAAACATGGATGGCGAAGGCCCGCAGATGAATAAAGAAGAGCGTGCAGATGTTGTTAGCGGTCAGGATGATGTAGACGATTTATTGTCGAGCTTGGGTTTCTAGAAATAAATTGAGGGGTTAGTGAATGAGCTTTGAGGCAGATGAGGAGATCTTACAAGACTTCTTGGTAGAGTCAGGTGAGATTCTTGAACAGCTATCTGAGCAACTGGTATCGCTTGAGCAAAACCCTGAAGACAAAGACCTTTTAAATGCGATCTTCCGCGGTTTCCATACCGTAAAGGGCGGTGCTGGATTTTTGCAGCTAGAAGCGCTTGTTGGTTGTTGTCACATTGCGGAGAACGTTTTCGATGTTCTTCGAAATGGAAAGCGTGTAGCGGATGCCGAATTAATGGATGTGGTGCTGCGTGCTTTGGACACGGTAAATGTCATGTTCGATGAGGTACGCTCAGGACAAGAGCCAACGCCTGCGGAACCTGAACTTCTGGAAGACTTAGAGCGTTTCGCTACTGAACAAGGTAGTGAGCCTGAGCCAGCTGCTGCAGAAGAGCCTCCAGCTGAAGACGAACCAGCAACCCCTCAGCCAGATCCTCAGGAACTCGTTAATCAAATTGCTTCGGCAGACGGAGACATCACAGACGATGAGTTTGAGATGCTCCTAGACGCGCTTGATGGCCCCAGTGGCGCAGCTGCAGCACAAGGGGCGTCTGACAAGATCGAGTCGTCTGCGCCTGCTGCGAGTGATATTTCGCAAGATGAATTCTCTAGTCTTATCGATGAGCTTCATGAGCATCAGGTGCCTTCTGATAAAGCGTCAGAAGCGGCTTCAGATTCTGCTCCCAAACAAGAGGCGACTTCAAACGGTGAAGGTTCTGATGAAATTACCGATGATGAATTCGAAAAGCTGCTTGATGAATTGCATGGCGAAGGGCAATTTGACCCAGCCAAGGCGGATGATTCGGCCGCGGCTGATGCTTCAACTGCATCCCCTTCAAGCGCAGCTGGCGGTTCAAATAGTGAGCTGATCACTGATGATGAGTTCGAAAAGTTGCTTGATGATCTTCATGGCTCCGGGAAGGGGCCGGCGACTGACGGAGCTGCAGCGGCGAAGGTTGAGGCTCCGGCCCCTGCCAGCGCAAAGTCCGAACCAGAAACAGCAAAGCCTACTCCGCCACCGGCGAAGCCGAAGGCGCCTGCAGCGGCCTCTAAACCTGCGCCACCGGCTAAAACTGCTGCTGATAAGCCAAAAGCTCCTGCGCCACGCAATGAAGGTTTAACGACTGAGACCACCGTTCGGGTCGACACAAGCCGTCTAGACGAAATTATGAATATGGTTGGCGAACTTGTTCTTGTGCGAAATCGGCTCAAGCGTTTAGGCGATGACAGCACGGACGAGGCTCTGCAGAAGGCCGTCTCTAATCTTGATGTGGTGACTGGAGATCTGCAATCGGCTGTTATGAAGACAAGAATGCAGCCAATTAAGAAAGTATTTGGTCGTTTTCCTCGCGTTGTCCGTGACTTGGCTCGTAACCTTCGTAAAGAAGTTAATCTCGTCTTGCAGGGTGAGGATACTGACCTTGATAAAAACCTTGTTGAAGCGCTATCGGACCCACTTGTCCACTTAGTTCGCAACGCTGTTGATCACGGGATTGAAATGCCTGATGTGCGAGAGAGCAATGGCAAACCTCGTTTGGGTGAAGTGTTGTTATCTGCCGAACAGGAAGGTGATCATATTTTGCTCTCCATTCGCGATGATGGCGCGGGGATGGATCCAAATGTGTTGCGCAGAAAAGCTGTGGAGAAAGGCGTATATGATCAGGATGCCGCGGATCGTCTATCCGATAACGAATGTTATAACCTGATTTTTGCTCCGGGCTTTTCGACCAAAGAAGAGATATCCGATGTATCAGGTCGTGGTGTTGGTATGGACGTCGTTAAAACCAAAATCACGCAGCTAAACGGCAGTGTCAATATCGATTCAGAGCTTGGTAAGGGAAGTTGCCTGACCATTAAAGTTCCTCTAACCCTTGCGATTATGCCTACCTTAATGGTGAAGCTCGAGCAGCAGGCGTTTGCTTTCCCTCTGGTCAGTGTTGTGGAAATCTTCCATCTTGATCTGACGAAGACAAATATTGTTGACGGGCAGGAATGTGTTGTTGTCCGCGATAACGTTTACCCCTTGTTCTATATCAAGCGTTGGTTAGTCAATCAGTCAGGTGAGACCGACCCGCAATCTGCGCATGTTGTCATTGTTGCTGTTGGAACGAAGAAGGTTGGTTTTATTGTTGATCAGCTTGTTGGTCAGGAAGAGGTTGTAATCAAGCCTTTGGGTGGCATGTTGCACGGTACACCCGGCATGGCTGGTGCAACCATCACAGGCGATGGCCGCATTGCTCTCATTCTTGATATACCCAGTTTGCTAACGCGTTACGCTTAGTTCTTAATTAATCAGGGATGCATGGTTTTCATGGCTGTAAAAGTTCTCATTGTTGATGATTCTGCTTTTTTTAGGAAACGATTAAGCGAGATTCTACAAAAAGCTGACTCGATTGAGGTTGCTGGTACTGCCAGCAATGGCAAAGAGGCTTTGCAGCAGGCGAAAGCGCTGAACCCTGATGTCATAACAATGGATTACGAGATGCCAGTGATGGATGGGATCACCGCCATTCGCCACATTATGAAAGAGGCTCCTTGTCCTATTTTGATGTTTTCTTCCCTCACGCATGAGGGGGCTCGTGTGACACTTGACGCCCTAGATGCTGGGGCTGTGGACTTCCTACCGAAAAACTTCGAAGACATCGCGCGTGATGCGACGAAGATGCAAGACGTGCTGACCAATCGTATTCTTTCTATCGCCCGAAAGAACCGACTTGCTCCCAGATCTAGTCCGAATACTTCGCCCAGAACGCCTGCTTCATCGGTGCAGAGCGGTGATTCACTCACCACGAGAGAACGCCTGCAGAAGTTGGCAAATGGTGGTTTAAGCCGTTCTTCGTCCAATAATTCAGCTTCACCAAGATCGGCCAGTTCAGGCAGTTCAGGTCGATCATCTGGTACAGAGAGAAAACATCCCGTTAGTGTTGTTGCTATTGGCACATCAACTGGCGGTCCCGTTGCATTACAAAAAGTGGTTACCAAGCTACCGGCATCGTTTCCGGTACCTATATTGCTTATACAACATATGCCGGCAACATTTACCCCTGCCTTCGCAGAGCGTCTTAACGCACTGAGTGCTATTAAGGTGAAAGAAGCAGAGGATGGCGATGTGCTGCAACCAGGGTGTGCCTATCTGGCGCCTGGTGGCAAGCAAATGCTCGTAGGGAATCGAGGTGGTAGAGCGTCAATTTCTATCTTGGACGGGGATGAGCGTCTTACTTACAAACCATCCGTGGATCTTACATTTGGTTCCGTTTCTAAGAGTTTTCCTGGCAAGGTGCTTAGTATTGTCTTAACCGGGATGGGCGCAGATGGAAAAGAAGGTTGTCGGCTTATGAAGTCTAGCGGATCGACTGTTTGGACACAGACCGAGGCAACATGCGTTGTCTATGGTATGCCAATGGCGGTTGATAAGGCGGGCTATAGTGATAAGAGCTTGGACATAAATGATGTTGCCGAGCAATTGGTAAATAGGTTGACCTAATGGATTACCTCAGCATTGTCGGGTTGCTACTTGGCTTCTTGGCAATTTTTGGTGGCAACGCAATAGAAGGCGGGACAATAGAGACGCTCGTCAACGGTCCAGCGGCGCTAATCGTCATCGGCGGCACGCTAGCTGCAACTTGCCTTCAAACACCATTCAACGTTTTCAAGCGAAGTCTCGCCGCATTGCGGTGGGTGTTTTTTCCTCCTCATGTTTCGATAGATGATGGCATACACAAGTTGCTCTCTTGGAGTATTAAAGCGAGAAAGGAAGGTCTGCTTGGGCTAGAAGATGTGTTATCAAAAGAACGGGAGTCTTTTTGTAAAAAAGGCTTGCAGCTCCTAGTTGATGGTTCTGAGCCAGAATCAATACGGTCGGTTCTTGAGGTAGACATGTATTCGCGCGAGCAGCGTGATCTCGATCTCGCAAAGGTTTATGACTCTATGGCGGGTTACTCACCGACAATTGGAATAATTGGCGCGGTACTAGGATTGATTCAGGTGATGAGCAATCTCGCTGACCCATCCTCACTCGGCGCAGGTATTGCGACGGCATTTGTTGCTACTATATACGGGGTGGGATTTGCGAACCTCTTTTTGCTCCCCGTCGCTAACAAGATTCGATACCAGGTTGAACGCCACGTTCGATACCACGAAATGCTTGTTGATGGTTTGATTTCCATTGCAGAGGGCGAGAACCCGCGCTCCCTTGAGCTGAAGCTGAAAGGCTATTTGCACTTAGACTCAACAGATTGAGGCGCGCTTTTTCATGAAACGCTCCAGACATCATAATTCAAACGAAAATCATGACCGCTGGCTGGTCTCGTACGCAGATTTCATTACGCTTCTTTTTGCCTTTTTCGTTGTTATGTACTCCATCTCTTCGGTCAATGAGGGCAAATACAAGGTTTTGTCAGATTCGCTGGAAGGTATATTTAACACGCGCCCAAAAAGCCTCGAGCCGATTCAGATAGGAGAATTGAACGATAGAACTGAACGTCAGGCTGCTTCTGAAGGGATAAACCCTATCTTGATTGGTCGTCAAGACAGTTATGAGTCGATCAAGGAAAAGTCCGACGATGTGCAGCTCGAATCGATAGCTGGAGAGTTTGAAGAAAGTTTTGAAGATCTGATTTACGAAGATCAACTATCTGTTCGGGTTCTCGATGACTGGGTTGAAATATCCTTGCGCGACGAAGTTGTGTTTCAAAGCGGAGGGGTTATCCCCGCGGAGGAGGCCTTTGAGGTTATTAAGCGAATCTCAGGGGTCTTACGGTCAAAAAATAACGGCGTATTGATTGAAGGGCATACCGATAATCTGAGAATCAACAATAGCCAATTTCCAAGTAACTGGGAGCTTTCGGTGGCGCGAGCGGCTACTTTTCTCAGGTTGTTGTCTATTGAAGGGATCGACGAAGGTCGCATGGCGGCCATCGGCTATGGGCAATACCGACCATTGGTTCGAAATGACACGCCACAAGGCCGAAGAGAAAACCGTCGTATCGTCTTACTGATCTCGCGCTCGGGAGATGTGAGACAGAGCCTGATCGAATAAGCATCTACTTCATTTTATTCCTCATCTTTGATGCATAACTCTGTGATTTTTATGCCAAATCAAACGTGCGCGAACCACTTTTTGGCATGAGATGTGCATTTTCTTCAATAACGACATTTTGTTGGCGGTTCAGTATTTATGGCTTTCATTCCGAGTGAAGTAGCCAAATGCTATGATCTCTGCCATAGATTATGAAGTACAAAAAATATAATTCAGGAGTCATTCAAACGTGCGTATTTGGGCGATCGCTAATCAGAAGGGTGGGGTAGGTAAAACCACTACGGTTGTAACGCTTGGAGGCCTGCTAGCGTCACAAGGCAAGCGTGTTCTTGTTATGGACCTTGACCCCCATGGTTCGCTTACTAGCTATTTTGGTCATGATCCTGACACAATCGAACAGAGTGTATTTGATCTGTTTATGCACAAGGGCGCGGTACCTGATGGTTTGCCGGAATCCCTTATTACGGCAACTTCTTGCCCGGGCTTGGATCTTATGCCGGCCTCAACCGCTCTAGCGACGCTTGAGCGTCGAATGGTCGGCGTTGATGGTATGGGTTTAATCATCTCTAAGACCCTCGCTTTGTTGTGGGATCAATACGATTTCGTTCTGATCGATAACTCTCCTTCTTTAGGAGTGCTGATGATTAACGCTTTGGCCGCTAGTCAGCAGCTTGTTGTACCTGTTCAAACCGAGTTTCTAGCGATTAAGGGATTGGAAAGAATGATGCACACCTTATCGATGGTGATTCGATCCCAGAAAAGCAATTTGCAGCACATGATTTTGCCTACAATGTTTGACCGCCGAACTCAGGCGTCAACTCAGAGTCTGAGAACCATCAAACAAACATGGGGTGACAACGTGTGGAAGTTCGCTATCCCGGTAGATACGAAGTTTCGAGATGCAAGTATGCAAGGGCTTGTTCCTTCCGAGCTTGACGCTGCGACTCACGGCGTTAGAGCGTATAAAAAATTGCTTGAAACTCTGTTAGAAAAAACACCTAACGGGATATAGCGGGAGCGAGGGCATTTGCACATTTCTCTTAAGGAAAACAATTCCGTGGGAAATGATGAGATCATTGGTGACTATCTTGATGCTCTATTATCAACGCCAATGCCGGTTAAGGTTATACGTAACCGATTTGAGTTACAGCGTACGATTAAACTAGACGACATTTTAAGTGGTCAGCGAACACCAAGTCAGCAGGAAGCTGTTTTAATTTTGCTTACCACTCTGAGGTTAAGCCGACAGTTGCGCGACAACGCGCGTGTTAAATCAAGTTTGTTGCAGGTCGCATCTCAGCTTGTTGTTTACCTCAGACGAAGTAATGCAGCCTAAAATGGCGCCGAGGTAAGAAGTGAGCAAAGAGAAGTCCGATCAAAATAAGGAAACCAAAGCGAGCCGTGCGGACGACTTGCTGTTGGACTATTTTGATCAGATGTTTGCAACGCCACCGCATGCGTCCAAGTCGAGCGATCCAGTTACCGAAAAAGCGACACAAGAGGCCGAGAGTCAGCCAGCCACTCCAGTCCCGCCCGTCAGTGCCGTACCGAATGAAAGAGAGGGTAGCGATCCAGAAACCAAAGCGTCATCAGATGAGTCATTCGCTAAGCAAATGTCTGAGGCTGATGGCTTTGCTGCGGAGCCAGTAGCGACCAGCCACTCTCGCCATCCTAATTTGAAGCCCGCTAGCGCCATTCTAGCTAGAAAGAAGTTAAGACCATTCAAAGAATCAAACGACAAAAAAGATGTCGTCGTTGCAGGCTTGATGCCAAAACTAAAGCCCGCGGCCAAGCAGCCAGAGACGAAAACTGAGGCAGCGCAGACCATGGCGCTGAAAGAAGCAACGGCTTCTGCTCATCTTACCGAAGAGCCAGATCTCAGGGCTGATCATAAGTTAGAAGCTGAAACAACGCCGATAGAAACGGTTGAACTTAAGCAAGCTAGTGCGACCGAGCCGGAGATCGCGCAAGAGGTTCAAGAAGCTCAGAAAATTGCAGTTCAAGAACGGGTGAGCGGTGATGTAGAAGAACCCGAGGTTTCGCCTCAAATAAAGTCGCAAACGCAGACATTAGAACCGGCCGAGATAAGCTCTTCTTTCGAAGAAGAACCACCCGCAGCGGTACCTCCAAATAAGATTCCGCCATTTCGGGAGTTGGCCGAATTTGAAATGTTATTGTTTGATGTAAGAGGTCTACAGCTCGCTGTTCCTCTTATCTCGCTAGGATCGATACATCGTTTAGAGAGTGAATTTACGCCAATCGTTGGGAGAGCAGATTGGTATTTGGGAATGTACCGAATTGGCGATCGGAACCTCCAAGTCGTCGATACCGCTCGTTGGGTGATGCCATCGCGAATGCAGCATAGTTCGGATGAGCCCTATGAGTTCGTTATTAGGTTAGCTGATACGCATTGGGCCTTGGCCTGTAGTAGTGTTCAACAAGCGATCCGCGTAGAGCGAGATGAAATCAAATGGCGTACTCAGCAAGGTAAACGGCCATGGCTCGCAGGGACGGTAATTTCTAAAATGTGCGCTTTACTGGACGTAGAGAGTATGGCGCGCCTGCTTGATGAAGACAAATTGCAGGATACGCCCTAAGTTCTTAGCGAGATAAACAATGTCCAAGAGTGGCGCATGGTGGGCTTTGTTCTATATTAAAGTGATATGAATAAGCTCGCCGGCGTCAATACGCTGCGATATCCATAAACAAGGGCTACGATTTGCCCAAAACGAGGCTTTAAATGTCTTCCAATACTGTACATAGTTCTGATCAGTCAGAAGATAAGATTCTGCAATATGTTACGTTCCGCTTAGATGATGAAACGTATGGCATCAATGTGATGCAGATTCAGGAAGTGTTGCGTTACTCTGAAATCGCTCCCGTTCCTGGCGCTCCACATTATGTCCTAGGGATTATCAACTTACGTGGCAACGTTGTAACGGTAATCGATACGCGCACACGTTTCGGTTTAGCCCAATCTGAGGTAAGCGATCAGACACGAATTGTTGTCTTGGAGCTTGAGGGTCAGGTTGTCGGTGTACTCGTCGACTCTGTAGCGGAAGTGGTTTACTTAAAAGAGTCAGAGATAGAAACCGCGCCTAATGTTGGTAACGATGAGAGCGCGCGCTTTATCCAAGGCGTATGTAATAAAAACGGCGAGCTGATCATTCTTGTAGAGTTTGAGAAAATGCTTTCTGAGGAAGAATGGGCAGAGATGGTAGCGCTTTAAGCGCTGCTAGGGAGAGAGCGATGTCAGTTTTGATTTCTTTTGAGTATCTCGCATTAGGCTCTTCAGCGATTGCGATTATCTCGGTTGCCTACGGCTTGTATTCAGCAAGTGTAACAAGAAAGCAGGTTGCAACGTTGAGCGATCACATTAACGAGTTGGGCAAAGAGCTGAATGCAGTAAACCATTCAACGCTAGGGATGGGACGTCGTTTGCAATCTCTGGTGGATAAGAACGAGCATCTTGAGAAAAAACTGGAAGAGATTCAAAAGAATGACCCAGTAAAGGTCAGCTATTCGGAAGCGGCTCGACTTGTAAAAATGGGTGCGAGCATTGAAGAGCTGATGAGTGCATGTAGCATTTCTCGACCAGAGGCTGAGCTTGTTTCTGCGTTAACGAACCAAACAACGGTTCAAAAAACTGATTCCAAGAAGCAAGATATCCCTCTTCTTAAAACCAAGGCCTAATCTCGCTAAGGCAATTGCGTTCGATCTACGCGACTCGCTGCTCAAGGTCTCTTTGCGTCGTCTCATTTGAACTGTTGCTAATTTGATGCACATTATCATTGAGGCTTTGAGCATTCTCGGCAGCTGCATTGCTTGCACGAAGCTTACGCTCCACATAGTGCTCTAATGCATTCAGCGATCGCACTCCGGCCTCAGCAAAATTCATCTGCAACTCAAACTTCGTTCTGGACATTCGACGTAAAGACGTTACATGGCAAGCGGCCATAATGCGACCCACTTCTGGTAGACCGAAGTCGACGTCGAGATCAACTGTTTGTTTTAGCGAAACGGTGGGGGTTCGAGGGAAGAGCTCTTTGAGCGCCGCTTGATCGCAGTGCAGAACGAGTCCGCTTTTCGAAATCGAATCAAATTGCGCTTCGGTTGAGGCGCCGTTTGATGTTTTCAGCGTTACGTTGCCACTGATACTCAAGTGTGTGTGGTAAATTAAACTTCTGCTCATGGTTCATCTCTCTTGTGCTACTTCCGCAGCGTTTCCCGCATTTTGTTATGTCGGTTTCTAGATCAAACTAGATTTTTTGTTCTGCTCTTCTGGTGAGAGCTTCAACCTATTTTTTAACGGCTTTCATGCATGGCGCATGACGACATCTATGACATTTACAGCAAGATCATTGCCGTTTATATGAGACTAGATAAAAAACAGTGCTTAACCATTTGTTTTGTGTAACCAATAGCAACTAAATTGAAACAAGAGGTGCACAAAAGGTTAATTGAGGGTGCGCTAATGCACATATTGGTGCATTTTCAGTTACATGTGGTTGCAAAGGGGTGTTTTGCAACAAATCGAATGGCTTATGGCTCCCTTCTAGCGAAGGCTCTAAGCATGCAAGCGCGCGTCTCTTCCGTTATACTTCGCGCGGCTTAAACGTTATCAATTTTGGGTGAAAAAATGGCTGATTCAGACAGTATAAATGTAGAGAATACCGCGGGAAGCGGCCGTGTAGGGTTTGTAAGCCTTGGTTGCCCAAAAGCATTGACTGATTCGGAGCGTATTCTCACTCAATTGAAGTTAGATGGTTACGATGTTGTTCCGAGTTATGACGATGCAGATGTTGTGGTGGTAAACACCTGTGGTTTCATCGATTCGGCGAAACAAGAATCTCTAGATGCGATCAACGAGGCGATGGCGGAGAACGGAAAAGTAATCGTAACCGGTTGTATGGGCAAGGGCGCTGATGCGGAGCTGATCAAGAAAGTTAGTCCTGATGTATTAAGTGTGAGTGGTCCTGCCGATTACGACACCGTGTTGAATGCCGTTCACGAATATGTCCCGCCAATCGAAAACCCTTCGCACTATAGTGATCTTGTTCCCGCGCATGGGGTTAAGCTTACGCCTCAACATTATTCTTTTCTAAAAATATCTGAAGGCTGCAACCACCGTTGCGCATTTTGCATTATTCCTCATATGCGTGGAGATCTTGTAAGTCGTCCTATATCGGCTGTCATTGATGAAGCGAAAAAGCTAGTCGCTGCCGGCACGCGTGAGCTACTGGTTATTTCGCAAGACACAAGTGCCTATGGTGTGGATGTGAAGTTCAAACTCGATTTTAATGCGGGCGACCCTTTAGAAACGAGAATGCAAGACTTGGCCGTTGCCTTGGGTGAGCTAGGTGTTTGGGTTCGAATGCACTACGTGTATCCTTATCCGCATGTCGACAAGCTGATTCCGTTAATGGCGGAAGGTAAGATATTGCCCTATCTAGATATTCCTTTTCAGCACGCGAGCAAAAAGGTACTCAAAGCGATGAAGCGCCCCGCGCATGCCGAGAAAGTACTGGATCGCATTAAGAAATGGCGTGAGGTGTGTCCAGAGCTCACTATTCGCAGCACATTCATCGTGGGCTTTCCCGGTGAAACCGAAGAAGACTTTCAAGAGCTGCTCGACTTTCTAGATGAAGCGCAGCTTGATCGGGTGGGTTGTTTTACGTATTCACCAGTGGAAGGCGCGCCGGCCAATGATCTGCCTGATCATGTGCCCGAAGACATCAAAGAGCAGCGTAAACAACGCTTTATGGAAAAACAGGCAAAAATCAGCGCTGCGCGCTTGCAAGCGAAAGTGGGTACGCGTCAATTTGTGATTATCGATGAAATAGCGGAGGAGGGCGCCGTCGCTCGAACGATGGGCGATGCGCCGGAAATCGATGGCCAGGTCTTTATCGACGGCGCAACCTTTTTAGATCCGGGCATGATTGTCGAGGTTGAAATTGAAGAGGCCGATGAATACGACCTCTGGGCACACATAGTTTAAGTCTGTTTTCAGTATTGGTAAATCGGGGCAATCATTGCCCCTGTTCGCTTTACTCTGTTTGAAGCTGGACTGCTTGCTTGTCTTGCTGCTTGGCCGCTCTTTTTTCCCGCATTTCTTCGATTTTTGAAACCAATGCGGGAATAACGAACAGGATGAGTACGGTCGCGTAGGCCAGACCAAACGAGATGCTTACCGCCATTGGAATGAGAAATTGCGCCTGCAACGACGTTTCAAATAACAAAGGTAGCAAGCCAGCAATCGTTGTCAGAGATGTCAGTAGTACGGCGCGCAAACGCAGGCAAGTGGCGTTCACGATGGCCTCATGAATAGCTTGTCCTTGCTCCCTTAGCTCTCGATAAAATGTCACGAGAATAATCGCATCGTTAATCACAATCCCCGACAGACCAAAAAAGCCAAACCACGAGAGCATCGTGAGATTCAGTCCGAGCGCCCAGTGCCCAAGAATCGCACCAGAGATACCCAACGGAATGGCGAGAATAACCGCTAAAGGCCAAGAGTAAGAGCCAAACACCCATGCAAGAATGATATAGATGAGCGTAAAGCCGATAGAGGCTCCAAGCATCATCTCCGAACCTGTTTTGCGCTGCTCCTCGGCACGACCTTTAAGTTCATAATTTAAGCCGTAGCGCGCTGCTAGTTCAGGTAAGAAACGCTCGTTTATATCGTCCAATACCACATTCGCATTATTCTGGCTGGAATCGACCCCCGCGGTGACTCTGAGACCAAATTTACCTTCGGTGTGCCGAACAAGCTCAAGCCCTTTTCTGCTCTCTAGCGTCACAACATTGTCCAGTCGAACGGTCTCCCCACGGTTTGTGATGATGGGAAAACTGTTAAGCGTTCGAGATGCGTTTCGTTCCTGTTCAGGGAGGATAATGCGCACCTCTACTTCCTCGTTCTCGTCATAGAATACTTGGAGTAGTTGGCCATCAAAGCCTGCGCGTAGCTGCTTTCCAATATCACTAACGGTCAGCCCCAACGCTTCTCCCTGAGGCGTAAGTGCGTAAAGAAATTGGCTTTTCCCGTAAGGTATATCGTCTTGAATATCATTCACGCCAACATAGCTCTTAAGCTTTTCTTGCAGCTCTTCACTGGCGGCTTTGAGGACTTCCGAGCCTTGCCCCGTCAAGAAGATATCGATGTCTTTGCCAGGAGGCCCACCACGCGGGCTAGTAATACTCAATTGCTCAATACCATCTGGAAGAGACAGCTCCGCTTTCCATGCGGATATGAGTTCGGGATTACGGACGTTTCGCGCGTCCGGAGTCACTGTTTCAACGTGCAAAGAGGCATATTGCTCACCTTGCTGATAGTTCTGACCGCCATCAAGGGTTGCCTGATTCACACGTAATACTGCGTGAACAATCAGATCCTCTTCGCGTTCATATTTCTCGAGTAATTTGTCGTTTGCACGCCAAAGCGCATCTTCCATTTGCTGCGCGAACGCGCGGACATCGTTAGGCGGGGTGCCGGAAGCGAACTTCACATTTCCTAGCAAGACTTGGTTTTCAGGCTGTGGAAAGAACTCAAATTGTATTCTTCCGGAGATAATGAGAAAAATGGATACAAAAAATACAGCAATTGCGAGTGCTAGGGTTGTACCACGATTGCGCATTGCTTTTTCAGATAGCGAGCGAAATGTTCCATCACGAAATGCATTAAAACGGCTGTCAACGGCCTGTCTAAACCGACTTTCCTTTGCATGATGGCCCATCTTCTTAAGGCTATGATGAAGGTGCCCGGGCATGATCAGGAAACACTCAATGACGGATGCAATAATCACACAAACAATCACCAGTGGAATCGCAAATAGTATGTTGCCAATAATGCCGCTAATAATCATCAGTGGTAAAAATGCAGAAATAGTCGTTAGCGAAGACGACATAACGGGTACGAACATTCTTCTGGCTCCGCCTTCTGCTGCCTGTAACGCCCCTTCACCTCGTTGAAAGTGGGTGAGGGCGTCTTCACCGACGACGATGGCATCATCAACGATGATCCCCAGCGCCATGATTAAGGCAAACATACTCACCATATTAATGCTGCCGCCGAGAGCATACATCACGGCTAGCGTTCCCGCGAAGGACACAGGAATACCCACCGTCACCCAGAAAGCAACGCGACCGTTTAGCAGGATAAACAGAATCGCGACAACTAAAATCAATCCGCCTAAACCATTTTTGATGAGCAGGTTTATGCGATCTTCTATCAGAACATAGGCTTCGTTATACGAGTCTAGGTACATCGTGGGGGGCAGAGTCTCGCGCACTTCACTCAGCCAAGTATTAAATGTTTCGGCTGCTTTGAGTGTGTCTGAACTTGGCGTACG
>NZ_LWFT01000501.1:0-390 GCF_001635105.1 Oleiphilus sp. HI0079 | reverse complement strand
TGGGGTTGCTGCTTTGGCTGGTTTTTTTCGATTACGCCGTCAGAAATCAGGGCTGGAGTTAGACCAAACTGAGTTTGCCGCGGATTCGTTGTATACAAAGAGGGGTGTTGAGATTGGCTACCCAAGCTGAGCTCGAGCTAGGCAAAGTCATCGAGTTTTCCACGGATTCGTTGTATACAAAAAGGGGTGTTGAGATTGGCTCCCCGAGCTGTGCTCGAGCTAGGCAAAGTCATCGAGTTTGCCACGGATTCGTTGTATACAAAGAGGGGTGTTGAGATTGGCTCCCCGAGCTGGGCTCGAACTAGGCAAAGTCATCGAGTTTGCCACGGATTCGTTGTATACAAAGAGGGGTGTTGAGATTGGCTCCCCGAGCTGGGCTCGAACCAGCGA
>NZ_LWFT01000500.1:0-268 GCF_001635105.1 Oleiphilus sp. HI0079 | reverse complement strand
AAGATCACGATGCAAAAATCGATAAGCCCAGAGGCCGTTAAAAACAGCGTCAAGATAGGAGAGCAAATCCTCAATCTCAATGGCCCGCCCCTCTGGGACGCGCAAGTACGTATCGACCATCAACTCATAGTTTTTGAAGATCTGATAAATAATCTCGTTTTTGTTGCGGAAGTGGTAATACAAATTACCAGGCGACATATTGAGGTGTGCAGCGATATGATTGGTTGAAACATTCCTTTCGCCCCGCTCATTAAACAGATCGAGACTC
>NZ_LWFT01000499.1:0-441 GCF_001635105.1 Oleiphilus sp. HI0079 | reverse complement strand
CATAATAGACACGACAGAGTTTTCGATCGAGCAAGTGTTGGAAAAAGTCCTATCGTTGGTCCATCCACAATAAGTCTTGTTCCTCTTTATAGTTTTTTACGCTAATGGCAGCGAAGGTCGGCCAGTGATTTGTCGTTAGCTTATTTAATCAGACCGTACTAACTGGTGGTATGGAGAATCTAACAGGAAATGTAATGAGCGAGAGCTTTGCTGATTTATTTGAAGAAAGCCTAAAAGAAATCGATATGACCCCAGGGTCGATCGTAAAGGGCGTAGTTGTAGACATCGATAGTGATTGGGTTACAGTCAACGCGGGCTTGAAATCTGAGGGTGTTATCCCTCTTTCACAGTTTGTTAACGAAGCGGGTGATATCGAACTTGCTGTCGGTGACACTGTAGACGTAGCACTTGATGCTGTTGAAAACGGTTTTGGCGAGACTC
>NZ_LWFT01000498.1:0-2459 GCF_001635105.1 Oleiphilus sp. HI0079 | reverse complement strand
ACCCGTAAAGCTATCACCAATCGAATCACCCGCAGCAAACGTTGAAGCAGCTAGACCAACAGCATCAATGCTAAAGTTGAAATCTTTCCCTTTCGTCCAGCCATTACCGAACAGATCATCAAAACCAACATCGCCAAGTGCTGAAGCAGCACCGGCATTTAGCGTCGAATCTGTAGACATCAACACGTCTAAGCCGCCAAGCTTCTCCCACGCATCTTTATAGCTAACGTGGATCAGTAAGTCGCCATCACCATAGGTCTTTTTACTATCAATCGACATAGGACCTGTTGTGGTCGCGTTTGACTGAATTAGACCCGAAGATACCGCATCGGCAACCGTGATCTGACCTGACTGCGCGTCCAAAAACTTAGTTTCATCCGTGTTACCCGCAGCAGACGCTGCAAGCGCTTGAATTTCCGCTACTTTTCTGACGCCTGAAAAACCGGTTTCAAGATAATTGTCTGCGATACCGTTTGCCGGATCGATCAGGCCAGAACCCGCAATATCGAGTTTCACGCGAACATTATCGAAATAACCACCAGGATCAACGTTTTCATTTGCACCAAAACTAATGCCATTCAAAAATATACTACCAGCGTCTTTATACATAAATTCGCCGATCGTGTATTTTGTTTCTAGATCAATCGTCAAACCGGCTTGGCCAGTTAACGCGCTCATTGCTGAGTCGTCTAGAGACTTTAGTTCGGCATGAGCACTTAGGCTTACCCCTGCGATCGCAAGAGACAAGGCCGTTTTTTTTATCGTTTTCATACCCTTCTCCTAACTCCCTACTTGTCTATAAAGAGCCGCTCAAAGAGCGGCTCTTTCCCTGAGACAACCTTCGTTACACCAAATTACTAGTGTGCAGAAATAGTCCAGTTAGTGTAGCTCTCGATGTCAGTCCAATACAACTCACCGATTGAAGTACCAGTGTCACCGAATGACAATGCACCGATCTCCATATCACCTTTAAAGGTAGTGTTGATCGCTACGCCGTCTAGACCAAGGTCGTTAGCCATTGCTACTGGGTTAGCGTAAGCCGCTCCTCCAGCTGCTGCAGCAAGACCCGCCGCATCAAACCCAGCCGTGTTGCGCACTGCAAAGATCTGACGGTTGGACTGTGCAAAACCGAACGCGAAGTTCCCGTTAAGATCCGTTACGTCGCCTCGAACATTGTTAATTTTCAAATCAGTGATTTGAACACCAGCAATATCCAGGTAAACATCAAGATCGGTCACGTTAACGTAAGTGTTCCAGTTGATCTTCGAATCTGCCGCGCCAATTGTAGGCGTTGCAGTACCAGTACCGAAACCATTACCTTTGTTTTCGATATGGATATCAACAGGCCCAAGATAACCATTGATAGAAAGATCAGAGATCAATACTGTAGTGCCAGCGTCGCCATCAGGATCGATACCGTTTGCAGTGTGCCCAGTAAAGTTATCACCAATTGAATCTCCCGCAGCAAACGTTGAATCAGCAAGGCCGATTGCATCAATGCTGAAGTTGAAATCCTTTCCTTTCGTCCAGCCATTACCGAACAAATCATCAAAAGTAACGTCGCCAAGCGCTGATGCTGCACCAGCGTTCAAGGTCGAATCAGTGGACATCAACACGTCTAAGCCACCAAGCTTCTCCCACGCATCTTTGTAACTAACGTGGATCAGCAAATCACCATCACCATAGGTCTTTTTGCCTTCAATAGACATAGGCCCAGTAGTAGTCGCATTCGCCTGAATAAGACCTGCCGATATCGCATCCGTTACCGTGATTTGTCCCGACTGAGCCACCAAGAACTTGGCCTCATCTGTGTTTCCTGCAGCGGCCGCCGCAAGCGCCTGAATCTCAGCCACTTTCCTTACGCCGGAAAAGCCGGTTTCAAGGTAGTTATCTGCTACACCGTTTGCTGGGTCGATCAAGCCAGAACCCGCAATATCGAGTTTCACGCGAACATTATCAAAGTACCCACCTGGGTCGACGTTTTCATTTGCACCAAAACTAATGCCACTCAAAAATACACTACCGGCGTCTTTGTACATAAATTCGCCAATCGTGTACTTCGTTTCTAGATCGATCGTCAAACCGGCTTGACCGGTCAACTCACTCATCGCTGAGTCGTCTAGAGACTTTAATTCGGCATGAGCACCGACGCTTGCTCCTGCAATTGCAAGAGACAAGGCCGTTCTTTTTATCATTTTCATACCTTACTCCTAGTTTCTAACTTTTTTCAAAAAAAAAGCCGCTCTTGAGAGCGGCTTTTCCTCTGAGACTTAACTCATTACACCAAGTAATTAGTGTGCAGAGATAGTCCAGTTAGTGTAGCTCTCGATGTCAGTCCAGTACAACTCACCGATTGAAGTACCAGTGTCACCGAATGACAATGCACCGATCTCCATGTCACCTTTAAAGGTAGTGTTGATCGCTACGCCGTCTAGACCAAGGTCGTTAGCCATTGCTAC
>NZ_LWFT01000497.1:0-5179 GCF_001635105.1 Oleiphilus sp. HI0079 | reverse complement strand
CGAGAGAAAGAAACCTTCGACGATTGAGATAAACGCTTTCAGGGGTAATCTCTGACGAGAGCGGATCAGAATTTGACTTAACCTTAATTAGCATGGCGCGACCTTTTCGTTTTCCTAAGTTACGAGAAACAGTCACACTTAGACCATTAAGGGAACAGAAGTTCCCCTACTTGAGAGGCTATTTGCTTCGGACCTTACGCAAAAGACTTGTGACCGGGCCTGATGCAGCATAGACAACAAATCCAAGTAGCAAAACGAAAGACGGCTCCAGCGCAATAACCGCAAACACGAGAACCATCACCAGCACCGCAGTAAATGGCACCCTTGCCTTTAGATCAAATTCTTTGAAAGAGTTGTAGAGCACGTTACTTACCATCAACACTCCCGCACTTGCCACAAAGAGCATGGTCACCAACGTTAAAAACATCGTCTGCTCAAAGCTATGGAACACCCAAACGAAGCCCGCAACGAGAGCCGCAGCTGCCGGACTTGGCAAGCCAACAAAGTA
Organism: Oleiphilus sp. HI0079; assembly: GCF_001635105.1. Classification (NCBI taxonomy): domain Bacteria; kingdom Pseudomonadati; phylum Pseudomonadota; class Gammaproteobacteria; order Oceanospirillales; family Oleiphilaceae; genus Oleiphilus; species Oleiphilus sp. HI0079. Next base: position 4,671 of record NZ_LWFT01000497.1, on the reverse strand, counting down.
GCGCTTATCGACTGAGCCTATTTGAGTATTGAATCGCGCCAAACGCAGAGCCGCGCCCGCCACATAGATGAAAGTGGCTACCCAGCCAATTTTACCCAACGTCTGCAGGTTAAGAGAGAAAGCCACTAGCGCAGGAGCAACACCGAACGCCACCATGTCTACCAAGCTATCATACTCTGCTCCGAACGCACTCTGAGTATTGGTCATTCGTGCGACGCGTCCATCCAGCCCATCAAGTATCATTGATACAAAAATAGCGATCGCTGCATTTTCAAAATGACCATTCATTGCAGCTACAATGGCATAAAAACCGGAGAACAGGGAGGCTGTAGTGAAGAGATTCGGAAGCAAATAAATTCCGCGGCCACGCTTCTTCACTTTCTCGACTTTTTCGGCATCATCATGATCCTCAGATGCATTTAAACCCGTTTCTACAAACGAAGAATTCTCCACCTCAGGCTTTACAGACTTTTTCTTGTCTAATTCGTCACTCATGCGATTTGATCACCATCCCTTCAAAAAAAAACGGCCCACAGAATAACTTCTGCAGGCCGTTAATTGTAGCGTTAATTAAGAGAAGTGCTTAGTTCTTCTCTTGATCTACGATTTTGTTCGATGCGATCCAAGGCATCATTTCACGCAACTTAGCACCTGTTTCTTCGATTGGGTGCGCAGCGTTATTACGACGATACGCCGTCATTGATGCGTAGTTGGTTGCACCTTCCTGGATAAACATCTTCGCATATTCACCATCCTGAATACGCTTAAGAGCGTTACGCATCGCAGCACGCGACTCATCGTTAATAACCTCAGGGCCCGTGACATACTCACCATACTCAGCGTTATTTGAGATTGAGTAGTTCATGTTTGCGATACCACCTTCGTACATCAAGTCAACAATCAACTTCAACTCATGCAAACATTCAAAGTAAGCCATTTCTGGTGCGTAACCAGCTTCAGTAAGCGTTTCAAAACCCGCTTTGACAAGCTCGACAGCACCACCACAAAGAACCGCCTGCTCACCGAACAAATCGGTTTCAGTCTCGTCTTTAAACGTCGTTTCGATAATACCTGTACGACCACCACCAACGCCGCTCGCATACGAAAGCGCAACATTTTTAGCTTGGCCAGATGCATCCTGGAATATAGCGATCAAGTCTGGAATACCGCCACCTTTAACAAACTCCGAACGCACAGTGTGGCCCGGCGCTTTTGGCGCAATCATGATGACGTCAAGGTCTGCACGCGGAACAACCTGGTTGTAATGGATCGCAAAACCGTGCGCGAAAGCCAGCGTACCGCCCTGCTTAATGTTTGGCTCAATCTCGTCCTTATATAGAACAGACTGAAACTCATCAGGAGTTAGAATCATAACAACGTCAGCGCTTGCAACAGCTTCCGCAACAGGCTTGACCGTCAAACCATGCGCCTCTGCTTTGGCTACAGACGCAGAACCTGCACGCAAACCAACAACCACATCAACACCTGAATCTTTCAGATTGCACGCATGAGCATGCCCCTGAGAACCGTAACCAATAATGGCAACTTTCTTGCCTTGGATAATTGATAGGTCACAGTCTTTATCGTAATAAACTTGCATGGAATCTCCCCACTATATATTTCTTTTACGCCCTCTGTCGGGCGCACTAATTCATAAAAAACTTAAAGGCTTAAAACTTTTTCACCACGAGCGATACCTGAAACACCGCTTCGAACAACCTCTAAAACAATACCTTCTGGCAGCGACTTGATAAACGCATCTAACTTTCCGCTATCACCCGTAACCTGCGCCGTATAAACGGAGCTACTCACATCGACAATTTGACCGCGAAAAATATCTACCGTTCGAGCAACTTCACTCCGCTGAGATCCAACCGCTTTCATCTTCACGAGCATCAACTCTCGCTCTATGTGATAACCCTCAGTCAAATCGACGAGCTTGACCACTTCGATCAGCTTATTTAGCTGCTTTGTAATCTGCTCGATAACTTTATCAGAGCCTGTCGTCGTAACCGTAAGGCGAGACAAAGAAGCATCTTCAGTTGGCGCTACCGTTAGCGTTTCAATGTTGTAGTTTCGCTGCGAAAACAATCCTACAACACGTGAAAGAGCACCCGGCTCATTCTCTAAAAGGACAGAAATGATTCTTCTCATGTTATGTCCTCTCCGTCTTGCTTAGCCACATATCATTCATAGAGCCTTTCGCGATTTGCATCGGATATACATGCTCAAGCGGATCGACATATACGTTAATGAAAACAAGCTTATCCTTCATCGCAAATGCTCTTTCAAGAGTAGGCTCAAGCTCATCAAGCTTATTGACCGTCATACCAACGTGACCATAGCTTTCTACCAACTTCTCAAAGTCAGGCAAGGAATCCATATACGAATGCGAATGACGCGACTCATAATTCATGTCTTGCCACTGCTTAACCATGCCCAAAGCTTGGTTATTCAATAGCAACACCTTCAATGGCAAGTTGTACTGATTACAGGTAGAAAGCTCTTGAATATTCATCTGAATAGAACCTTCACCCGTGACGCACACTACCTCCTCATCCGGGAAATTAAGCTTAATGCCCATTGCAGCAGGCAAGCCGAAGCCCATTGTTCCTAGACCACCAGAGTTAATCCAGCGATTAGGCTTGTTGAACTTATAATACTGCGCAGCGAACATCTGGTGTTGACCAACATCAGATGTCACGAATGCATTGCCCTGGGTAACTTTATAGAGCGCTTCAATAGCTTGCTGAGGTTTGATGCTGTCCTGAGTTGAAGGCTCATAACGACCGCCATGAAATTCACGCCACGAATTAATTTTTTCCCACCACGCAGCGATTGCTTCCTGATCAGGCGAACCAGCCAACTCATCAAGCGTTGCATGCAAATCTTTAAGCACCGAGCCAACCGGACCGACGATTGGCACATCAACCTTGATGGTTTTCGAAATATTTGCTGGATCGATATCAACGTGAACGATACGAGCACCCGGGCAGAATTTATCCGTACCATTGGTCACTCGATCATCAAAACGCGCCCCTATGGAGACAACCAGATCTGCGTTGTGCATCGCCTGATTCGCTTCATACGAACCGTGCATGCCTAGCATACCTAGACTATGCTCACCTGAACCAGGATATGCGCCCAAGCCCATCAATGTGCACGTCACTGGGTAGTTCAAGCGCTCAACCAGATCCGTAAGCGACTTGGATGCACCACCCAAAATAACCCCACCGCCGGCGTAGATGACCGGACGCTTCGCATTTAAAAGCATCTCTGCCGCTTTGCGAATCTGCCCGGAATGCCCTCGAGTAGGGGGCGAGTACGAGCGCAACTTAATCTTCTTCGGATAGTTGTACTCGAAACGCTCATTTGGCGCTGTCATATCTTTTGGAATGTCCAGAACGACAGGACCGGGACGACCGGACTCAGCAATATAGAATGCCTTTTTAATCGCTTCTGGAATTTCCGATGGATGTTTGATCGCCATGTTGTGCTTAACGACCGGCCGCGAAACCCCCATCATATCGGTCTCTTGGAAAGCATCTTCACCGATCAGGTTAGATGGTACCTGACCGCAAAGGACGACCATTGGAATTGAGTCAGTAAACGCTGTTGCGATACCCGTAATCGTATTCGTCGCGCCAGGGCCTGACGTTACCAATACAACTCCCGCTTTACCCGTAGCACGCGCATAACCGTCAGCCATATGAACCGCAGCTTGCTCGTGACGAACTAGAATGTGTTTTACTTTATCCTGCCGAAACAACGCGTCATAAATATGAAGCGCCGCTCCACCTGGATATCCGTATATGTACTCAACCCCTTGGTCTGCAAGTGAGCGAGCAATCATATCGGCGCCAGACAATAGCTCCACGATAATTACCTTTTATAAAACAAAATGTGTATGTCTATGGAAGCTTAATCCGAGTAACGCTCGCTTCTTTTGGAAGCGTTTTCGATGCAAATTTAGTGAGTTTTTTCTTGAATGTTCTGGCGGGGAGTAACGCCGGAAAAACACGTGCATTTTTTAAACGCGCTCTTCAAGTAAACAAACAATGTTGCCGTCGCAACAGATAAACTCACTGGGGGGATAAGAAAACCACTAGGAAAGGCCTCTACAAACTACCCCGGATCTAAGCGAGCTGCAATTCTGACACTTAATTAACCAGAGTCAACATCTGCACCCAAAAATTGCTATCTAAAATGCAAAAACCTCAGAAAAAAAAGCCAAATTCACAGTTTGGTTTATAGTTAAAGCAACAAGTTTATGATTCCCTTACTAATTCTGGGTGTTTTTATATGAAAATAGCGCAACTAACAAAAGCTCTAATCCTATCCGTTTTCTTTGGTTTAGTGACCGTTTCTGCGAGCGCCGAAATATACAAATGGACAGACAAAGACGGGCGCACCCATTACTCCGACAAGAAACCAAACGCTCAAAAAGATGCTAAAAAAATCAAGGTACATACCGGGAAAGGCAGCATAGGAAATAGCAGCAACAAACCGTCAAGCGAGCCGCAACCAAACACACCAGAAAAAGAGCAGGCTCTTCAGAAAAAAGCCGAAGACCTATCGAAAAAACAGGGGCAGCAGGCCAGCAAAGAACGATGCGATGCTGTTCGAGAAAACGTTGCCAAGATGACAGAAGGCGCACGACTGCGAATCAAT
>NZ_LWFT01000496.1:0-308 GCF_001635105.1 Oleiphilus sp. HI0079 | reverse complement strand
TTTATAAGCAATCGAATAGCCATACTCTACACTTTGATTTTTGCTCTCAACGGGAATCTGCTTGTCACGAAGATGGACTAACATCAACTCAACTTCACTCATTGGAGGAATTGTAATTCTTCCTTCCTTCTTGTGATAACTCAATAAGTCTCTATACACCCTGCCGTCGTAATAACCTGCCATTTCAGTAACGTCTACAAAACTAGTGGACGTATTTCTAATATTGAGCACAAGTCCATTTTTAATCGAAGCAGCAACGTTCTCATCCTCTAGAATGAATTTTTCTGGGACAAAATTGAAAGAAACAT
>NZ_LWFT01000495.1:0-288 GCF_001635105.1 Oleiphilus sp. HI0079 | reverse complement strand
TATCCCTTATCGCTATCAAAATAAAAGCCCTTTAGTTATCACCAATGTTGTTCAATAACTCAGCATATAACCAATCGCAGCTCCGGAAGCGCTTTCGCGCTCCGGCGTGCTAGGCGTTATGCTCATTTAGAAATGTCAGAGATAAGGAAGTAAATTGAAAGCACGGATATATATCTTAGGTTACTACGCAGTACTCTTTTTAATCTTTGGTGTGGCTGGTCTAATTGCTCCAGAAACCATCGCAAGTTTAGTTCATTACGATTTTCAAAGCTCAATAGCGCAAATGGA
>NZ_LWFT01000494.1:0-310 GCF_001635105.1 Oleiphilus sp. HI0079 | reverse complement strand
ACCAGGATGATTCGTAGCGTATGGTAGGAGGTTACTTGCAAACCCTAGAGTTAAGTAGCGATGTCCCAGTGTAAAGTACTACAGGCTGATTGCAGCGGCGTTTATATTTTGAAGTTGGTTGGAGAGGTGCGTCTAAATGCATGCTCAACGATCGATTCTGTGATTGAAAAAATCTCGGAGAATCCGAATTTTCGAAGTCTTGTCGTTGATCTTTCTGAAACAGATCACCTTGATAGCACGACGCTGGGCATGCTGGCTAAGCTTGCTGTGAAAGCGAAAGAAAAATCCCATTTCCTCCCCTCTATTGTTT
>NZ_LWFT01000493.1:0-428 GCF_001635105.1 Oleiphilus sp. HI0079 | reverse complement strand
GCATATCTGCTAGCAGCTGACAGGGGTGAAATTGATTACTCAGTGCGTTAATCACTGGTACGTTCGAGTGCTCACTGAAGGCTTCCAATTTCTTGTGTTCGTAGGTGCGCACAGCTATTGCATCGACAAGCCGAGAGAGTACTCGAGCGCTATCCCCGATTGTTTCGCCCCTACTTAGTTGACTGTCCTGAGGTGATAGAAATACAGTCGAACCGCCAAACTGGGCCATGGCAGATTCAAAAGAGACACGTGTTCTGGTGGATGAGTTCTCGAAGATAAGAGCAAGCACACGGTTTTTAAGAGGTTCAAAAATGGTGCCAGACTTGTGTTCGGCTTTTAGGTCGATCGAGCGACGAATAATTTGTTTGAGCTCTTTGCTTGATAAGTCATCAAGTGAAAGAAAATGTCTAAGTGCCATGAGCATCCTG
>NZ_LWFT01000492.1:0-258 GCF_001635105.1 Oleiphilus sp. HI0079 | reverse complement strand
AAGAAATGGCACGCGAAGAGAGTTCGCACAGGTTTTCTCAACGAGAATGTTTGCACCAAACTCTTTCGCATATTTGTCAAAAGTAGTGTTTAAGTAGGACTTAACTAGCGTGGTCGCTTGCTGCTCTGAAAACTCATCGGACGGATGTCTGACATTCCCATGACGAATAATGTAGTTTATTTCATCACAAGGCCATGTTTCGACACCATTAAAAGATGTTACGACATCGCGCAGCATGTTTGTACCCGAGCGAGGGGC
>NZ_LWFT01000491.1:0-391 GCF_001635105.1 Oleiphilus sp. HI0079 | reverse complement strand
GCTCGTAGTCATTGTCACCCTAATCATCGAATTTTGTTGTTATATGTGCTGTGCCGAACGCCTTGCCTGCCAAGGCTTTAAGAACATTCAAGGCTTCCTTTGATCAGAATCATATCATGAGCAATACACAGAATCTTGTATTTTCAAGCTGACTTTTTAGTAATGTAATGCTTCGCGGGATACCGCGATGAACGCTTATAAAATTTACTTATATAAGGGCCCTTCAAACGCCGGTATTTATGTGAGTACATTAAGAAAAGCGCATATTGCTGAATAAACCTATGCAGCATAAGGTGTGGTTCATATAATGTCGGTCATTTCTGAATCGCAACTCCAACCCTCTCTAAGGAACGCAGAGTCTTATGAGTCAAGACACTCCCAATCTCGAAGA
>NZ_LWFT01000490.1:0-9546 GCF_001635105.1 Oleiphilus sp. HI0079 | reverse complement strand
GTCTTCCATCGCCTGTGCAGCGCCATCTGAAAATGCTTCTACGGCAGCAGCAAGATTATCCACTGGAAGCTCAAAACTTAGAGGCAGCGCTCCGGCAGGCGTCATCATTTGCGCCTGCCCAAGGTACTGAACGGCTCGAGAATCGTCGCGCTCTCCGTCCTGCGTCACGGGCGTCATAACACGGATGGTTCCGATTTTTTGATCTGTATACATATCTTCGCGATACAAGTTGGCTGCATCCATATTCATCTGTGGTTCGTCTGACATAGCTTTTCCTGAGAGTTCTTGGTTAGTTTAATGGGTAATACAGCAGGGGATTATCGCGATTAAGGCATCACCTTGTCACCCCTTTATGCCCCGCTTATTAAGATAGTAAAACTCAATGCGGCGCTGCTCGGTGTTTTTCCACTAATCGAGAAAAATTGCTCCGTTCTCGAATCATGTAGTCAAATGACGCCACAAACTGATCAAATTCGTCTTGAGATAGACCCTGTTGCTCATAGTTCTGGCGCAACAATACGAGCTGCTCTGCGGCAAGATCATCGCTTCGATTTTGTTTTTTTGACAACAGGTAGGGGATCAGGACTTGCCGAAGACGCAGCACAGAAGCCAGATCTTTGGCCTCATCCATTAACTTGCTAATTTTTACCCGCTGATCAATGAGTATTCGCTCATCTTGACCAAGAACCATAGCTAAGCCCGCTATGTAACGTTTAACAAGTAAATCCGCTAACTGCGTGAGAGCACGATACTGTCTCTCCTCCGGGTCTTCATGCGGGTTAATCGCAGCAACAGTACGATAAAGATCTAACATTAGCGCCTCTGGCATCGATTCCAGTATTTCAGAATCAGCAAAGGACAACCATTCAATAAAAGCCGTCGCATTGGTGTTAGCGAGACGCTGAAGTGCAACAGCATCATTTAGCGCAAAACCAAGCTGAATTGCTTTTTTGGCAACCGCCTCATTGACAGGGTGTTTCTGTAAAGCGACGAGAGCCCGTTCGAAGGCGTAATCACACCCATGTTGTGATTCAATTTCTTCAAGCCAATTCAGCCAGCTCATAGGGCTCAAGGCCAACTCTTCTCGTAAGGTCTGAAGCCAAAGGACGTGCTGTTTCTTGGCATAATCGGGTGTTGCTAACGAGACAACTTGTTGAGCCAATTTTCGCCATTGCCACGCGTCTTCAAGCTGAGGAAGAGAAGCATGGGCTGAGGCCGCTTTAGGTAACTTGATTTGCGGGACCTTTTGGGCTGCCCATAAAGCGCTAGCGCNCAANGAAAGAGCTACAAGAGATGCGCCGTCAGCAAGCATCACAGATCGTTGTGCCTGGTTCCGAAGGGGGGCCAAAGATCCAAATACCTTAACCAAGCGTATGCATCGAGCGTTAGAAAACAATAACAGGTCAATGTCAGCGTGGTGATTAATCACACCATGCTGACTCACTCAACTCAGGGACTCATACTATGTTGGTATTACATCATCTAAACCATTCTCGATCTCAACGGATTCTTTGGCTCCTCGAAGAGCTTGGCGTCGACTATACGATCAAACTGTACGAGAGAGACCCCGTCACCATTCGTGCTCCGAAGAGTCTCAAAAAGGTGCATCCACTCGGCAAGTCACCGGTGATCACTGATGGTGATATCACCGTCGCAGAATCCGGTACGATCATTGAATACCTCCTTCGAACGTATGATAAAAACGGTGCATTCAAGCCAGAGGCTGGTCAGAAAGAGACCGATGTGAGCTACTGGCTTCACTTTTCGGAAGGCTCCTTGATGCCTCCTTTGTTAATGGCGTTGCTGTTCGACAAAGTGAAGGAAAGCCCAATGCCATTTTTCGTAAAACCTATTGCCAAGGGAATATCGGCGAAAGTGATGGGCGACTTCGTTCAACCTGAGATAGACAGCCTTCTGGCATTTATTGAAACGCATCTGGCTGGGAAAGAATGGTTCGTGGGGGACACGTTGACGGGTGCCGATTTCCAAATGAGCTTTCCGTTGGAGGCGCTTGTGGCAAAAGGAAAAATCTCTGACGCGACTTGCCCTAACATTTGCGCCTTCGTCGAGCGTTGCCAGTCTCGGCCAGCGTATCTAGAAGGTTTGAGTAAGGGTGGGGACTACGAGTACGGCCCAAAAAGTTAGCTAACTTCAGCGCTCAGTGGCGGAGGTACTCGAACATTTTTGAGAACTCTCCGCTCTCCTCAAGCCCAGCTACCGCGTCTTCAAAGTCTTTCATAAGTACTTCGCCTCTCTTGTTCCTTGAGAAGATGACATGAGTCTTTCGGTTTTTGCTTAGAGGTCTTGGGTGAAGGGCGAGCATGGTCACCTCTTCTTGAGAAAGGTTTTTCTTCGCGATCGACCAAGCCGTATCTTTGTTGAGTGGAAATACGTCAACACGGCCTTCAAGCAAATTTTTCAAACTCTCTGAGTCGGTTTGTGCTGTTTCTGTGACGAACAAGCCCTTACTCCTATGCTCTTCGAAGGCTTCGCCGTAGCTGTATGCTTCTGTCATGCCGATGCGCAGTCCTTTTAAGTCGACCCACTCCTTCCAGTCAAATTCTGAGCTCTTGAGCGACATAAATAAATGATAACTCGTGGTGAGAGGGCGGCTAAAAAGCAAGTGCTCTAACCTGGCAGGCGTCTTAGACCAGCCGAGTGAGGTGTCCCAGATACCCAGCTTCACATTTTCGATGCACCGCTGCCACGGTGCCCAGATGACATTTGTCTTGTGTCCCGCTAGCTTGAAAATTTGGTTTGCAGCACGCGTCATTGGCCCGGGCCGTTCGTTTCCGGCATTGACGATGTGCGGAGGCCAGTCATCAATACAGATGCTAACGGTATGCTCGTCGGCAGACGAAGTAGCGGAAAAAACGAAACATAACCACAATGCCAATATAACCATCTTGGTTTGCTTAAGCCTGTATAGGGCAGCTATTTGCCCAGCTTTTAATGCGCCAAGTACGGAAGAAATGGAATGCATGCTAATTGGTGTATTTCTCAAGGAGCTGCTGGAGCAGGCCGTTGTCACTAAGTTGTTGAAGTGCGTTGTCTAGCTGCGCTCGTCTTTTCGCCTTCATGCTTTGACTGACCATTAAAACAAGATCATACGCGGGTTCCGCGTCGCCAATGCTACTAATTTCTCGGCATGTCGGTGGAGGCGTTGCGTTGTTGAGCTTATATCTGAGGCGCGAGTCCATCTCGATAAAACCATCGACGCGTTTCAAATCAACAAGCTGAAAGCCTTGCTCGTAACTCTTGGTTGGAACAAGTTCAATGTCGCCTTCTTTTGCAAGACGGCTTAAGCCTGGGTAACGAAAGTGTTTCAACACAGCAAAACTGTGGCCTTGTATGCGGTTTGCAAAATCATGCCTGTGCCCGCAGTGCACGGCAGAATGGGTCACACTTAAAAGTGGTGTGCTGAGTGGAACCCCCATTGGTATCGATTTCCAAGCGGGGCTATCGTAGGCAATCCAGTTTGTCTTACTCTCGTCTTTTAAAAGTAATTCAATGCGAGGTGATGGTGCAACATGTGTCACCAGCTCAATGTTCAGCTTTGCTGCCAGTGCCTCGACAACTTCCGTAATGAAGCCTTTTTGAGTTGCGTCTGGATCGCTAATTTGAAAAGGCTCTGTTAAACCCTCAACAACGTAATAATCGAGTTGTTCCGAAGAAACGGTGCTGGTGAAGAAGGTAAACAGGAAACTTAAGGCAATAGTCGTCAGAGCTCGCGCTTGAATCGCAAGTTTCGATCTCATGACACCTCCTTAAGTCGGATGGCTAGGCTTTCATTCAGAACTCAGAGAATCTCGCGTCTTTCACTTGAACGACTACACTCTCACTCACTCGCATTTAGTTTAGTCTACAACCCGAGTTTTAGGTACTTATTAATTATCGGTGAATGACACGAAATTGATGTGGATCATTATGTGAGTCGCTTATCATCAGTGCTAGAATGCGCGCCGCGTTTTGTCCGTGCATTTAGCCGAGCAGGTTACAGATTAATTGTTTTAGGGGTAGTAGAAGATGTCTTACCGAGTTGGTCAGAGATGGGTTAGTCAAACCGAACCAAAACTAGGGTTAGGGATGATCTCTGAGCTTGAAGGACGGCGAGTAGCAATTACATTTCCAGCAGCGGATGAAGTCCGCACTTATGCGCTCGATCAGGCACCGATCTCTCGTGTGATCTACAAGGTTGGCGACACGGTGTCGGACCATGAAGATGCTGAGTATGTGATTGAGGATGTCGAGCTTGCAGACGAGCTCGTGTTTTACACGGTGAAAGACACCAACAAGCAGTTGAAGCGGATGAGTGAGGTGGAGCTTAACTGCTTTATCCAGTTCACCAACCCCTTACAGCGATTGAGCAACGGCCACTTTGACAGAAATCGTGCGTTCCGTTTGCGTTATGAGACCTTGCAACACAGTCACGCCATGCAAAAGGCCGGTATTCGGGGCTTGCTCGGTTCCAGAACGAGTTTATTGGCGCACCAATTGTATATCGCGCGTAGCGTCGCTGAGCGTTTTGCACCGCGTGTTCTTCTTGCTGATGAAGTGGGACTTGGTAAGACGATCGAGGCTGGCATGATCATTCATGCTCAGCTGCAGCGAGGACTTAGCTCACGTGTTCTGATTTGTGTTCCCTCTACCCTTATTCACCAGTGGTTGGTCGAGATGTTGCGCCGGTTTAATCTGCGCTTCTCTATCTTTGATCAAGACCGCTGTGACTCGCTGATTGAAGAGGGTATCGATAATCCGTTTGAATCAGAACAGCTAGTTCTTTGTGATTTGTCAGCGCTTACTAACAGCGAGCAATTGCGTCGCTATGCGAGTGAGGCTGCGTGGGATCTTTTTGTGGTTGACGAAGCGCATCATCTTGAATGGTCTACAGAGCATGTCAGTGAAGAGTATCGCTGTGTAGAAAGCATTGCGCAGGCAAGTCGCGGTGTGTTGCTGCTGACGGCAACGCCCGAGCAAGCAGGGTTGGAGAGCCACTTTGCGCGCTTACGTTTGTTGGACCCTGATCGCTTCCATGATATTCAAGCTTTCATTGAGCAAGAGAAGCACTATGGCGCTATTTCAGATCAGGTGAAGCGACTCCAAGCACTTGAGCCGGAATCGCATATTGATTCGGAATTGAAAGCCGAGCTTGAGCAGGTGTTGTCTTCTCCAGACGATTATGACTGGTCGAAGACCTCCTTTGAGCTGGTGCCAGAGCTCATCAATGAGCTTCTCGATTTGCATGGAACAGGGCGAGTCTTATTTAGAAATACCCGTGACGCAGTCGAGGGGTTCCCAGAGCGGATTCTTGTTCCTCATGAGCTCGAAGCCGCTGCCGCTGATGCTACATCCATCGCGGACGACCCAGAGGTGAGCTGGCTGATTGATTTCCTTGAGGAGCGTCGCTCCGAAAAAGTGCTCGTAATTTGTTCCAGCGCCGAGCGTGCGCTGATTGTCGAAGAGTATTTGCGCCTGCGTCAGGGGTTTAGAACAAGCGCCTTCTACGAGGGTTTGAGCATTATCGAACGTGACCGTGCGGCGGCGTATTTCGCTGATCGAGAAGAGGGTGCTCAGGCCTTGATCTGTTCGGAAATTGGCAGTGAAGGGCGTAATTTCCAGTTTGCGAGCAACCTTGTGTTACTGGATCTTCCAAAGAATCCGGATTTGCTGGAACAGCGCATCGGGCGCTTGGATCGAATCGGCCAATTGCGCGATGTTCAGATTCATGTGCCATATATCAAAGGCTCGGAGCGAGAAGGCTGGTATCGCTGGTTCCATGAGGCGCTGAATGCGTTTGAAACGAGTTGCCCGGCAGGCTATGCCATTCAACAGCAGTATGATGATCGCCTCAAACAGTATTTGGACGCCGCGGATTACAACGCTGATGGCGCAAGTCAGTTTATAAGCGAGGTGCGCGGCCATCAAGAAGCGCTGATGGCGGAAATGCAGCAAGGCCGCAATGTATTGTTGGAATTGAACTCCTGCCGAACGGAGGAGGCGCAAGCATTGATAGAGTTGTTGGAGTCTGAGGAACGGAGCCAAGAACTCGCCGCTTACATGCAGCGTGTTTACGATTTATATGGTGTTGAACAAGAGCATCAATCAGATGGCTCACTCGTATTGCACCCTGGCGAGCATATGCTAACAACGGAATTTCCCTGTCTGACCGATGAAGGGATGACGCTGACTTATCAGCGTGAAAAAGCGCTGGTCCGCGAAGATATGGATTTCGTTACTTGGGAGCATCCCATGGTGACGGAACTCATGGATCAAATGCAAAGCGGTGAGCTCGGCAATGCGGCACTCGCGAAAATTTCGGTGAAGGGTATTCCTCCTGGGACCTTATTCCTGGAGGCGATTTTTACCGTTAATAGCATGGCGCCAAGAAGTTTGCAGTTAGACAAGTACTTGCCTCTATCGCCGCAGCGTATTGTTGTGAACGTGGATGGGCGAGATCTATCAGAAGTTTTACCTTATGAAAAACTCAACGAGTTGAGCTCGGGAATCAAGCGCACTTTAGCGCTGCAGATACTCAAAGAGATTCGGGGTGAGTTCGGTGCGTTGCTTGCTCATGCACAACGTCGTGCAGAAGCGGTGCTGCCGACCTTACTTGACGAAGCTCGTACACGGTTGAGTGCGGATATGGATGCCGAAATACACCGTTTGCACAGCCTGCAACAAAAGAATCCCTTGATACGTGAAGAAGAAATTAGCTTTTTAAGGAATCAAAAAGAGCAGGGCTTGTCGTATATTGATAGAACCGGGCTGGAACTTCAGGCCATGAGAGTCATTATCAATACCTAATGCATACGGATAACGGGTGAGCACGAATATGAGCGACGATAAGCTGAAACAAGAATTGAGTGAACTGCAATACAAGGTCACGCAGTGTGATGCGACCGAGCGCGCTTTCGATAACGAGTACTGGGATCATAAGGAAGAAGGCATTTATGTTGATGTCGTCTCGGGGGAGCCTTTGTTTAGTTCAACGCATAAATACGATTCGGGCTCTGGTTGGCCAGCCTTTTATCAGCCGATTAAAATCGAACAAATCGTTGAAAAGGAAGATACCAAGCTCTTTATGCGACGGGTAGAGGTGCGAAGTAAAGAGGCTGACTCCCATCTCGGACATGTTTTTCCAGATGGTCCAGAGCCGACTGGCATGCGGTATTGTATTAACTCGGCGGCGATGCGCTTTGTTCCAAAAGCCGAGATGGATGCTCAGGGTTATGGAGAATTTTTGACCTTGTTTGATGAAGGGTAGCGAAAAAGCGTATGGAACCCAGTCACGAGTATTTGCTCGATATTGCCAATATGAAGATGCCATTTGGCAAGTACAGCGGTCGGCGTTTAATTGATCTGCCTGAAGAGTACTTGCTCTGGTTTCGTAAGAAAGGCTTTCCCAATGGCAAGTTTGGGCAGCTTTTAGAAATGACGCTCGAGATCAAGATTGAAGGTTTGGAAGGGATTGTCGCGCCACTAAAGTCATAGCTGACGTCGCCTCCAAATGAGATGAAGGCGACGTGCTGTCTATTCTCAGTTTTCGACTTTGGGTGGTTGCTGTGGTTGCGTTAGAAAGAGAAATACGCCAAGCGCAATCAACAGGAAGGCTGTGCTCGATATGATCGCAACTGGGTAATATAAGTTACCAGCGAGTTCAAGTTGGCTGTATTTGATCACCATGATGAGTCCTTCTAATGAAAGCGCGATACACACCGTACCGATAAACCGTGGGATGGTTCTTCGTATGCTCTCTACCGGATCTGCAGAGTCTTCTTTTGCCGAATATTCTGCATTGATTACCAGCGCCAATTCAAAAACCGCAAGCGCAATGATTCCTGTATTCACCGCTTTGAGAAACATCTGCATAACATCGTCGCCGCTGGCAACGCCTTTAAAAATCGCGGTGACAAGCGAATAAAGAATCGCAATGGTCATTGTCAAAAAGATAAAAGTGAAGAGTTTTGCCATAACATTGCGCATGGAGAAACTGGTAGTGATGCTCATTCTGATTCCTTGTCCTAGGTATGAATGCTGCTCATTGAGATTTGCAGACTAGACCTGATGTTTTCTGAGGTTGATTGTTTTCTGGGTGTTTAATGTCATTGCATGCGCATTTTAAATTGCGTGCGCACGGTCTCTGTTAAGTTGCTCATGGTTCGTTAACTTAGAAGCACTTATAGTATCAGGAGTGCATAGTCTCGGACTATTAAAGATAGATACTTAACGCAATCGAATGCTAGCGAGGAGCGTTTCAATTAATCTGATGAATCAATATGACCGGAGATGAAGAATGAATAAATTCAAGATATTAGTCTTAACTGCGATTGTGAGTGTTAGTGGTGCGGCCAATGCCGGTAGCCATAAACACGATGGCGACATGCATCATAAGCATGGACCTGCAATGAAAGTAGAGAAAATGGCAGAAAAACTGTCGTTAACCGAGAAACAGAAATCGGAGATTCTTGGCTTGATGGAAGCACAACATGCTCAGATGAAGAAAATGCGTGAGGCTATGCGTGAATCTCGCAAGCAAACGCACGAGCAGATAGAGCAAATTTTAAATGATGAACAGCGTGCGCAGTTCCAAGCTATGCATGACAAGAAACATAAGAAAATGAAAGGTAAGAAGCATGGTGAGAACGATCATCATGAGCGTTACGAACATTGCGACGACGATTGACAGGTCTCGTTAGGCAATCTTTAACTCGATCGTGTTGTGAATCGGTCTTGTTCATTAGGGCTAGCTCGGCAAGCTAGCCTGTTTTGCTGTCGTTCCTCTGTCTCTAAATGTTCAGAGCTTGAAGGTTTACAGTGTAAAAGCAAGCGCAGCACCTGCAGCGCTTGCAAGCAATAGAGGGATGCAAACTTGCATTGAAAGCCTTCCCTTTGAAAACACGGCAACCATGGCTGACTTCACCAAACTATTTGCGATTGCGGCAATAATGATGCCTTTGGCTGCGACATCAAGGCTTAGACCGTTCAAACTACCTCGGCTTAGTGCGAGGTTGACTGCATCGACATCCGATAGCCCCGATACGCTAGCTAGTAGATAGACGCCGGCGTCGCCAAACCAGTGTTGTAAGGCTTGCGAGAGCAGCATGGTTACGGCAAGGAGTGCACCAAAAAACACCGCTGAAGAAAGCTCCAGAGGATTGTGCAGAGGTGACATGCTGTCCGACAATGCTTTATGCCGGCCGATGTACCAGATAATCAAGCTTGGGACATAAACCAGTGCCGTCATTGCCGCAATAGGCACGACGAGCATCCTGGCCAACTCCGCGTTGATGATAAAACAGACGATCAGCATGCGTGGGAACATCGTGCCGCAAGCGAGCAAAATTCCGGTCGCCAACAGCGGCGAAAGCTCAGGCTTTTCTTTTCCTAATTTTGAATAATGCAGCGTCAATGCGGTCGATGAGCTCAATCCTCCAAAAATACCGGTGAAGATAATGCCTTTTTCCGGGCCGGCAATTCGGATTGCGAAGTAGCCCAAAAATGAGATAGAGGAAATGAGTACCACCATCCACCAGACCTCAAAGGGAT